>CAXMPV010000025.1:0-13698 GCA_964195175.1 uncultured Thermodesulfobacteriota bacterium
CCAGCCGGTCAAATAAAGAATTCCCGCCGCAAGTACTTCATTTAAAGGTACGGTATTCGTCTGAATACGATACCCTCTCTTGTGCAAGGAATCGCCGGAAGAATCCAGAGAAAGAACAGCCTGGTTCTGCTGAATATGCAGATTCAGACGCAAGTCAGGGTCTTTTAAATCCACGCCCGGACGGATGCCTCTTTCATCTCGCATTTGGTCGACAATAGCATCTTTGGTCCTTTGCGATACGTATAAAGAGTGGGTAAAGATAGAACTGCGCACAAAAGAGTCTATAGCTATGGTGGATTGTGGAGTGAGATATTTATCCCAACGGATCTCTTGGATTTCCCGGTAGAGATCTTTTTCCTCATGAAGGGTAAAATATGCAATGGGTTTGAGAACACGAATAGCCGTACGACACCACAAGTTGGCTTTATACATTATGTATTGATCGCCGGAGAATTCCACAAATCGACGCTGCACGCGAAGATTTTTCGCCCCTAATGATTTCAGTTCCTCTGCCAATATTTCTTCGAGGCCAAAAAGGGTTGTTGCTGATAAGGGAAATGTTTGAGTCATAGTATTCTATAAAGAGATAATAATCTTACCCCGCAAATTTTTTTAAGAGTGTATTTGATCCTGTAAATTTTATATGTTAAGAAGACATTAATCTTCGGTCAATAATAGTCACTAATCATTGGTAAATCAAACACAAATCGGGGTCTGGTCTTTCATTTTGATTTTTAATTCTTTTCTAATATCTATAAGGCCAATAGTAGATTATCTGGCATCTCAATAAACTTTACGGCTGAAGTAAGCTACTTTATTAATTTTGATCATCATCACGGACGATACACTCCATATTATATTTATTGAAATTTTTTATTGACTCGCATAACTAATTTGCTAACATGATTTTGAGAATTTCAGTTAGGTATCATGATCTCTTAATTATCTATTACCGTAAGATAATAACTGCCAGGTTGTTATTAAAGAAAGGGGTATATGTCAATGAATTTCGTCAGTCAAATCTTGAAGAACAAAGGGGGCAATATATGGTCTATTGCTTCACACGAAACCGCATATAAAGCCTTGCAAATAATGTCTGAAAAGAATTTGGGGTGTTTGCTGGTTATTGACAAGGGGAAGACTGTTGGTATATTCACGGAGCGTGATTACTCTCGCAAAGTAATTCTGAAAGGGAAGTCTTCCAAGACGACGCCTGTCAGTGAACTGATGACTAAAGAGGTGCTCTTCGTTGACCCCGGGACTTCGGTTGAGGATTGTATGGCTCTGATGATTGAAAAATGTGTTCGACATCTGCCTGTTATGGAAAAGAAAAAGCTGGTCGGAATAGTGACAGTGGGAGATGTAGTCAAACAGCTTATAGTAGATCAGAAGTTCAAGATTCAGGAATTGGAGAGATACCTTCATGAGGAGTGTTAACTGTTTCTCAGGATAACGGGATCCTTAACTGTTCTTATTGATTTTCTCAGATATCATTTCTGCGGTAAAGATATAAACATCAACATTTTTGCTTTTCCATGCATCCGGTGACAGGCCTGCCTTCATACTACAGCATTTGGATAGAAATTCTTCTTTTGTCCATCCGGTTTCAGTAGCAACCTGGGGTAAGAAGCATCCGTTTGAAGCGCCTTTTTTAATATAAATCCCATGCCTGCCAAGCTCTAAGTCAAGAGGGTCTTCAACTTTTTGTAAGGGAGACAGTACCGAGATATCTATCTCCAGGCTCTCTAGTTCTGAAAGCTGAATATGACTAAACCTCGGATCCTCTTTCGCTGCTGACACTGCCATCTCAGAAACAAGCTTGTACAGAGGAATATCTGAAACCATCCGCCCTATACATCCTCGTAATTTTCCGTCTGTTCTTAATGTTACAAAAGCGCCATTTTTTTCATTAAGCTCCGGGCTGGTTATTTCAGTTTGTGCATGCTTGCTGGGAGTGTCTGTTATTGCAGATTCAATACTCTCTCTTGCTATAGAGAGTAATATTTTTTTGTCTTTTTCGTCCATTTTTGGAGAATAGATTTTTTTTGTGGAATGGTTAGCGCCCGCCTAGGCGGGCGGCTACTGTAAAGCGAAATAGCCATGAACTGTGAAAAAGAAAGTCTCTGTTTTATTTCATGGCTAAGCTTTTATCTTCATGGAATACTTCTGCCGTAAAGACAAAAAATTCCATCTCCTTGTCTTTCCAGGCGTTTGATGGCAAACCAGCCTTGTTACATAGGTGTGCAAGGGTTTCTTCTCTGTCCCAACCCTGTTCAGTAGCCACTTGTGGAAGGAACACTGCTCTCATGCTTCCCAGACGTATGATAATTCCGTGCTTTCCGGTTATGAATTTTTCAGCACCGCTTATTTTTTTTATGGGACTAAGTACCGAGATATCTATCTCTATTTCCGACAGTTCATCTTCACTGACAGGTCTGAAGCGCCCGTCGTTCATTGAGGAGTTAATGGTATTGTCAATTACGGCATTAAACAGTTGCTCTCTGGGCTGAATGTGGCCTATACATCCGCGGAGATGGCCATTTTTATTCAGTGTTACAAAGACGCCTCTTTTTTCCTTCAGCGTCTGACTTAATGTATATTCTCCGGAGTCCAATTCAGGCTTCTTTCCCTTTGCACAACATTCCAGTGTATCTCTTGCAACTTTAAGAAGCGTTAACTTTTCATCGTGACTCAAACCAGTACTGTCTCCAATAATGTCAGGAGGTTCAATGTCTCTTGTAAATACTATTGAGGCGTAGCTCACGGAACTTTCAAAGTTACCCAGTATGCTGCCTGATGTGTCATACTTTAGCATCTTCCCCTGCACGTTAGGAGGCAGAATCTTCATCATCACTGAAATAGGCATAAACCCGCAGGCAGTTATTCCGGTTGCCCCTTTGTATCGGAAGAATCCGTCTAAATCCAAAGCGAGGATGCGTTCGATTGCACCATGGTCGAGCCTTTCTATATTGGCTTCTACATCCTTTTTAAAGGGGACATAATCGTACCCGTGACCATAATGGGTAAAATCAGAACTTACCACTACCAGTGTGTCTTCATCTATTAATGGCCTAAGCTTATCAGCAATAAAATCAACTTCTTCGTTGTTAAGCCTGCTGATGAGTAGAGGAATTAGTTCAAAGTCATCTCCAAGAACTGTTTGCAGAAAAGGTAATTGTGTCTCCAGGGAGTGCTCTCTTTTATGTGCGTTCTTGAATGTGCCAATAAAAGGAGGATTGTTTATAAGGTTGTTACAAATGCCATGATTAAGCTTTACCAGCCCCAACGGTGTTTTATAAGCATCGACATCTAGTATTGATGCTCCTCTGTATCTGGAATAGTGGCTGGGTGCAAGTACAATTACTTTATTATATTTATAATCTTTTATGGCTTTATAACCGTAAGCAGCAACAGCTCCCGAATACTGGTAACCGGCATGTGGTGATATTATCGCTATAGGTTTACCCGGTAAGCTCTCTATCAAAGCCTTATCCAGATAATTATTAATCTTCTTTGAAAGTTCAGCTTTAGAATCCGGATAAAAACGTCCCGCCACGGCGGGCTCGCGTACATTCTGTCCTTCACCCGGCAGATCTCCAAACAGATAATCCTCAGCGTAATTTGTCGAAGGAAAAACTGTGTAGAGAATGAATAAAGAAAATAATATGAGGTGTTTGCGCATGATAATTCTCCTTGTGTGAAAACTCAGCTTACCACAGGGAAAGCGGTAAACTATTTGAGGTATTTTACAGCAACGAACCCACTGATTAATAATATAACAAATATGATGGAAAGGATGTTAAAGTACTTCTCTATAAACGTTTTTATCTTTGGGCCGAAGAAATATAACAATCCTGCTACCATAAAGAACCTTGCACTTCTGCTTAAAGCTGATGCAAGGATCAGGGTAAAGATATTTACCTTACAGACTCCGGCAGAAATGGTAAATACCTTGTATGGTATGGGAGTAAACCCAGCCACTGCAATTGCCGAAAATGCGTTATTTTGATATTGTGTACTCACTGCATCGAATAACTCAGTAATGTTGTAAAAACTGATAATCGGTCTTCCGACATACTCAAAAAACTGAAAGCCAATAAAATAACCAAAACATCCACCTATCACCGACCCAATAGAGCATATCAATGCATATTTAAACGATTTGGCTGGTATCGCAACTGCTAACGCTATTAAGAGAACGTCCGGCGGAATCGGGAAAAAAGAGGATTCACAAAATGCAAGTATAAAGAGCGCCCACGTACTATGAGGCCTTTCTGCCCAATGTATTGTCCAATCATAGAGCCTCCTTATATAATTTGCTTTTCTAGTGACGTGTTCTTTTTCAATTGATTCCATTATCTAATATGCACACGACAAATGCTGTGTTGTAATGATTAGTTAAAGTTGCATAGTCTCTGTAAGTTACCAATTATTATAACTACTCTTTTTGTGCCATCTTTGGTGTGTAGATACAATACGGCTCTTCTGCCATATAGTCTCCTGTTTCGTAGAACGCACGCGCTCTGCAACCTTCGCACACCTTTTTGTATTCGCATAAGCCACACTTGCCTCCAAGCAAATCAGGTTGTCTGAGTTTGGCGAAGACAGCAGAATTCTTCCAGATATCTACAAACTTCTGTTTCTTGATGTGTCCGGCTTCGACCGGCAGATATCCACATGGGAAGACCTCCCCTTTGTGAGAGACAAAACAGACTCCGGTCCCGGCCAGACATCCTTTTGTCATTGCGGCCATTCCGTGAGTTTTTGGCGTAATTTTAACACCCTCTTCTTTTGCCCGTTCGCGCATTATTCTGAAATAGTGAGGAGAACAGGTCGCCTTTGTCTGGATCACTGCCTCTTTGGATAGATCATAGAAAAGATTAAGGAGTTCCTCATACTTTTCAGCCGGCAGCATCTGGTCCTCTGCAATTTCAACACCGCAACCTACCGGAACAAGCATAAATATATGAATTGCCTCGGCGCCCATGTTAACGGCAAGGTTATACAAGTCGCGAAACTGATGTGCGTTGTGCTTTGCAATAGTACAGTTAATCTGCATACCCATTCCCAGGGCCAATAAATTATTGAATCCTTTTACGGCCAGGTCAAACGATCCTTTCAGTTTGCGGAACTTGTCGTGAGTGTCCGCGTCTGCACCGTCAATGCTTATAGCTACCCTGGATACCCCTGAGTCTACAATTTTCTTCGCCATAGCCTCATCTACCAATGTGCCATTGGTAGCCAGTGCCACGGTTAACCCTTTTGATACTGCGTATTTCGCAATATCGAATATGTCCGGACGAAAAAGCGGTTCCCCTCCACTTAAGACAAGAATAGGATTGCCAGCTTCGACTATCGCATCGATGAGTTCGAAAGACTCTTTCGTGGTCAAATCATCATTCATCAGCTGGGTACTCACGTCTATCCTTCTACAATGGATACACTCCAGGTTACATCCAGCAGTCGTTTCCCAGAAGACAAGCCGAAGCTTGTTTTCCATATTTTTCATATATTTACTGGAAACCTTGCTATCTCCATGTCCTTTTATTTGTGAGTAAACTTCCTTTATAGTGCCCTCTGGCATGCCATGCGGCATACCATGAGAACCTGAACCATTACCGTGATCATCCTTCATTCTTGCCCCCAGTATTCTTTCTACATTATTGGTAAAATGCGTTAAATTGTTTGTCCTTGACAAGGCAATTTAGCACTGTAATATTAAAATTTTGCATAATATTTACGATTTTACCCTTATTTTGCATAAATTCAAATACAAAAATATCTAATTAATCATAAACGTGGGTGTTATGAAGACCAGAGAAAAAATAACAATATATGATACGACATTGCGAGATGGCAGCCAATCTGAAGGTATCTCGTTTTCTCTACAGGATAAGATCGGAATAGCACTCAAGCTTGATGACCTCGGTGTAGATTATATTGAGGGCGGTTATCCTTTATCTAATCCCAAAGATAAGAATTTTTTCAAAGAGATCAGAAAGAATTCGTTACAGAATGCCAAGGTTGCGGCATTTGGTAGTACAAAACGGTCGAATAATAAAGTATCGGAAGATCCTGGAATAAAAGCACTGCTTTTAACTGAGATGACTGTCGTAACAATCGTAGCCAAGAGTTGGGATTTCCATGTAACGGATGTTCTCAAGGTATCGTTGGATGAAAACCTGAAAATGGTATCGGAAACAGTTGAATATTTGAAATCAAAAGGAAGAGAGGTCATTCTTGATGCAGAACATTTTTTTGACGGGTACAAGAATAATTCAGAATATTCATTAAAAGTATTGAAGGCTGCACAGGATTCAGGAGTGGATACAATTGTCCTTTGTGATACCAACGGAGGATGTTTGCCGCAAGAAGTGGAAAAGATCACTGGAAGTGTTATGAGTAAGACAAAAGTGCCGCTGGGCATACATACTCACAACGACGGTGAACTTGCGGTGGCTAATACCATTGCTGCCATAAATTCAGGAGCAAGGCATGTACAGGGGACAATAAACGGCCTTGGAGAGAGATGCGGCAATGCGAATCTCTGTTCGGTGATACCGAATCTGGTATTGAAAAATAAATTTAAGTGCCTTGGCAATTCGGAACTCAAAAAACTTACGGAAATATCAAGATATGTCAACGAAGTGGCAAATTTTGTACCCATGGCTAATCAGCCTTTTGTAGGTTCAAGTGCTTTTGCACACAAAGGCGGTTTGCACGTAAATGCAATACAGAAGAATAAAAGTACTTACGAGCATATAGAGCCGGAGACAGTTGGAAACGAGAGAAGGATTTTAATATCCGAACTCTCCGGAAGCTCAAATATTCTCAAAAAGGTAGAAAAATATAAGATTGCACACGATAAGGAAATAATGAAAAAGATTCTGAATAAAGTCCAGGATATGGAGAACGAGGGGTATCATTTTGAATCGGCAGAAGGTTCATTCGATCTCCTGGTTAAGAAGGTGATAGGAAAGCACAAAGGGTTTTTTGAACTTGAAGATTTCAGGGTAATTGTGGAAAGAGGAAAAGATGGAAAAACTACTACTCGTGCAAACGTTAAAATAAAGGTTAATGGTGTAGAGGAGCTGACGGTTAGTGATGGGGATGGTCCTGTAAATGCCCTTGACGGCGCATTACGAAAGGCCCTTGAGAAATTCTACCCATCTCTTTCGGATATGCATCTGATAGATTTTAAGGTACGTGTTATTAATCCTAAAGAGGCAACTGCCGCGAAGGTAAGGGTAATAATCGAATCTCACGATCACAAAGATACCTGGGGTACTGTCGGTGTGTCTGAAAACCTGATAGAGGCGAGCTGGAAGGCACTTGTCGAAAGTATTGAATATAAACTTTTAAAGGACGAAGATGGAGACTGAATTACCAACAAAATACAATCCTAAGGAGATAGAGGATAAATGGTACAGCTTTTGGGAAGATGGTAATTTCTTTCATTGCGAACCGGATCCTGCCAAGAAACCATATACTATAGTAATTCCACCTCCAAATGTTACAGGTGTCTTACATATGGGGCATGCTCTCAATAATATCCTGCAGGATATTATGATAAGATGGAGAAGGATGCAGGGATACAACACACTGTGGATGCCGGGAACAGATCACGCGGGCATAGCAACTCAAAATGTCGTTGAAAGGAATTTAGCGAAACAAGGCACAAACCGGCATGAGCTTGGACGGGAAAAGTTTATCGAGGAGGTGTGGAAATGGAAAGAAGAGTACGGTTCAGAAATTATGAAACAGCTTAGAAAACTGGGTTCATCGTGTGATTGGGAAAGAGAAAGATTCACGATGGACGAAGGTTTGTCAAAAGCCGTTAAAGAGGCATTTGTTAAACTGTATGAAAAAGGATTTATTTATAAAGGAAAATACATTGTTAACTGGTGCCCAAGGTGCCTTACCGCCATTTCAGATGATGAGGTAGAACATGAAGACCATGAAGGGCACCTATGGCATATAAGATATCCTTTCCTGGATGCACCGCACCTGTTTGTTACTATTGCGACAACGCGTCCGGAGACGATGCTGGGTGATGTTGCCGTTGCAGTAAATCCGGAGGATGAGAGATACAAAGATATGATAGGTGAAATGCTCGTTCTCCCTGTGGTAGGGCGCGAAATACCAATAATTGCGGATGAGGCGGTAGACCCGAAATTTGGTACTGGTGCTGTAAAGGTTACTCCCGCACACGATCCAAACGATTTCGAAATTGGCAAGAGACATAATCTGGACCACGTTATAATTATGAATGAAGACGGAACCATAACAGGTGACGCGGAAAATTATATCGGTATGGACAGGTATGAATGTCGGGAGGCGTTGGTTGAGGAACTTAAAGAAGAGAAGAATATAGTAAAGATTCAGGCTCATTCTCACTCCGTAGGGCACTGTTATCGCTGTAGAACTGTTATAGAGCCATATCTTTCTGAACAGTGGTTTGTGAAGATGAAGCCTTTGGCAGAAGCGGCAATTGCAGCACAAAAGAGTGGAGATGTTACTTTCCACCCTGATCGATGGACTAAGGTCTATTTGAGCTGGCTTGAAAATGTAAGGGATTGGTGTATCTCAAGGCAGATATGGTGGGGACACAGGATACCGGCCTGGCAGTGTGCGAGCTGTGAAGAGATAAATATTGCTCGTGAAGCTCCGGAGAAATGTTCAAAATGTGGTCACGATACGTTGATTGAAGAGACAGACGTTCTGGACACGTGGTTTAGTTCTGCGCTATGGCCCTTTTCTACAATGGGATGGCCCGAGGAGACTGAGGAATTAAAGTATTACTATCCAACGTCTACACTCGTTACTGACCGCGGTATTATATATTTCTGGGTGGCAAGGATGGTGATGATGGGTCTGGAGCTGAGGAACGAAATTCCTTTTTCAAATGTGTATGTGCACGGTACTATTCTCGATGATTTGGGAAGGAAAATGAGCAAGTCTCTTGGTAATGGGATTGATCCTCTGTTGATGATTGACCAGTACGGAGCTGATGCAGTAAGAACATCAATAATAATGCTGACTGTTGAGGGGCAGGACGTAAAGCTCAATGAAAACAGGTTTGAAATGGGCAGGAATTTCATTAACAAGGTATGGAATGCTGCAAGATTTGCGATGATGAATCTGAAATCTAATGGATCCTCCGACATGCAAATCACAGAGGATGACTACCACTTTGAAGACATCTGGATAATCAGCCGCCTTAATTCAGCTACAGAAGAGTGTACGAACTCTCTGGAGAAGTACAAGTTTAATGAGGCGATAAGAACACTTTATGAATTTATCTGGAATGACTTTTGTGATTGGTATCTGGAGATAATCAAGCCGAGACTTTACAATACGGATGAGAAGGAGAGCAGGATGGTGGCACAAAAGGCGTTGGTATATGTGCTCAATAATACGCTTCATTTGTTGCACCCGTTTGCTCCATTCATGACTGAAGAGATATGGCAACACTTAAAAAGTATGGTTGCGCAAAGCAGCGCGATTGCAGTTGATTCAATGAAAAATGAGAGTTTGATGGTTTGCCCATGGCCTGAAGTAGATGCTGCAAAAATTGATAAGAAGGTAATAGAAACAATGCCACTGCTTCAAGACCTGGTCAGAGCGGTACGAAATATCAGGAGTAATATGAATATACCGAATAAAACAACACTGACTGCCACTATTTCAGTTCGTGATAACGAAATTAAGACAAGGCTTGATAGCCATCACGGTTTTATTGTTCAGATGGCAAATCTTGAGAGTGTAGAAATAGGTGTTGAACTGGAAAAGCCGGAATCTTCTGCAAGTGAGGTGGTAAACGATATACAGATTTTTGTTCCCCTAAAGGGACTTATAGATAAAGATGCAGAGAAAGAAAAACAGAAAGAACATTTAAACAAGACTAACTCGCATCTGGAAATTGTACGAAAAAAACTCTTTAACGAAAACTTTGTTAAGAATGCGCCTGCACAAATTGTTAATGCAGAAAGAGATAAAGAGGCAGAACTTTTAGGACAAATTATTAAGATAAAGAATATTATAGAAGATTTAGAAAAAGACGATTAAATTAGATTTTTTGCTCCAATCAGAATGATAATATCATCTAGGCGGGGATTTACCTTTGGAGAAAATATTGATGTTAAGATCCCTGAATAAGTACCTGATACTATGTTGGCTGTTTGTTGCGTCTACCTCATTTGCAGAGGCAGAACCATCTAAGGCAGAATTGTATAACGAATGCCCCACGTGCGGAACAAAGTATTCATATGATATTAAATTTTGTGGAAAAGATGGGGGTAAATTAGTAGAGACGCAGAAAAGCTCAATATGTCCTAAATGCAATCAAAAAGGTGTTCCCGGAGAAATATTCTGCAGGGCAGATGGAGAGAAACTTGTAACTGTTGAAGAGGCAAAAGTAAACGAACAAAAGCTGTTAGAAGACAGGCAGAAGGCAATAGAGCATTTCAAAGAAGGCAATACATTTCTGGACAGTGAAGATTATGGCAAAGCACTGGAGGAATACATAAAGGCGGATGAATTATATGAGAACATACCACGACTCCAATATAATATAGGTTTGCTTTACGGAAAGATCGGAAAGCACAAAGTCGCAATTAAACATCTCAGGAATTATTGTAGATTGTCACCGGATGCAGAGGATATAGACGGGATAATAACCAAGATTGCAATATTACAGGGTATTGTAAATAAAAAAAACAGACTGATAAAAAAATTTGAAAAACGAAATGAAATTATGACGAAAGCATTGCGGGGTATTAAAGAAAAAAGAGGTATGGTTTTAGTACCTGGAGGTTCTTTCGTGATGGGAAATAATAGTATAAAAAGAGAGCAACGTCCAAGTCACAAAGTTCATATTGATGCATTCTATATTGATAAATACGAAGTAACAAATGCTGAGTACTATGAGTTCCTGGATTATATAAACAAAACAAAAGATCATAGTAAATGCAGGGAAGATGAACCAATAAATAAAAACCATCAGCCTCATAATTGGGAAAAGGATTATTATAGTCATCCGGAATTCCCTGTTGTACGAATAGACTGGTATGATGCTTGTGCTTATGCAGCGTGGGCCGGAAAGAGATTGCCAACAGAGGCAGAGTGGGAAAAGGCGGCCAGAGGAACGGATGAGAGAAAGTGGCCCTGGGGCAGTGAGTGGGATCCTTCAAAATATAATTTTGGAGATCCCGAACCGGTCGGTTCACATGAAGACGGTAAGAGCCCATATGGATGCTATGATATGGCTGGCAGCGTTGCAGAGTGGTGTGCTGATTGGGCCAATATGAATTATTATGAAAAGAGTCCCAAGGTGAATCCTAAAGGACCTGAAAAAGCTGAAAAGAAAATTATTAGAGGTGGTTCAAGATTTATCCCTGATGGCCTTTCACTGCGATCTACAGCACGAAAGTCACTGCGTCCTAATCTTGGGAATATAAGTGTGGGATTCCGTTGTGCAAAATAGATTCATGAATCGGTGTAGGATTACAGATCAAAAACAGCTTAATCTGATAATCCGTAAAAATACTGTTTTTTTGAAAAAGATCTGTAAGTTATACAAAAACAACAATCGTATAACTGTCTATATGGCAATAGGATAAAGTGCTTAGTGGGGCTTTTTAGCTTTTTTGAAATAATTTCATGGATATGAAAACAATTTATTGCTAACATTATTTGAGCCGCATTAGGATATGGCTTTGAATGTCACCAACAAGAACAGATAATCAGCCGTATTCTTTCATGGATAACCCAGAGCCGGTTTGTATTCCTGGCTAATTAGGAGTATGGTTATATACATACGATAGGGGATAGTATGAAGGTCTTAGAAAAAGACTCTGACAAAAGAAATAACAAACGATATAGATGCATTTGCCATTGGTACAACACTTCCAATAAAAATAGCCGCAGTTACTACCACACCAGGCTTTGAGGAAAAAAATATCAGACTTAGCGGTAATGGGTGCATTGTCAGGAGTGACATAAAAGAGGTTACAAACCGCGGTAGCAGATTATGCATAGCTTTGCAATTCAGGGATGCACTTAACGTTGTACCAAATGATATTTAGGAGAAATCTTCCTTGAATTTTGCTGTTAAGTTTGTATAATTTTCAAAATCGATAGTATTTGAGAAATTAATTAAGGAGATGTTCCAATGGGCGATTTATTTAAAAAACTAGATGAGATAATGACGGGCGACTCTGTACGGAAGCTTGGAGGGTTAGTATGTTTGGTTGCAGTTTTCATAATAGGAGTAGGTTTCATTGTCGGCGCAAAGAGTATGCTGTCTACCATGAAAGGGCCAGAAGTTGTTGTAGAAGCTACTGACGAAGAAGCAGCAGAGCTTGACGAGGCGGCATCTGAGGAAGTGGACGAAGGTTACGAAGATGAAGACGACTATGATGAGTAACTCTTATTATTAAAGAGATTCATTAGTGTGGTGAGACGGTGAATATATGTATTAGAGGAGGCCTCAATGTCACCACAATTATTGTCGCTTTTTGTACCCCTCGTGACATGTTTCGCAGGATTCTATCATCTTACCAAACTGTGCGTCAGCAATTTCGGTATCACGCTTTTTGCAAGACAGAATTAATCTGTTTGACGCATTATAAAACCTGTCACTTAATATAAGAAACTCGCCTGACACACCGGGATGGTTTTTTATATATAGGTTTACACAGCTGACGCCGATACCCTGTTTTAGCTCATTTGCCCACATCTCTATCTCTATCCAATCCCTGGACTCTAGAGCATTTGCCAGTCTTCTGGTATCCCTTGAGGTCTTTTTCATTGCCAGTTTTAAGGTTTCTTCATCTGACATGTACGCTTGTATTTCCTCATCATCGACTGCCACTTCCACTGCCCTTTTACAGGAAATTAGTCCTGTTAGTACAATCGACATAAATAGAAATAGAATCAATAACGTTTTCATGTTTCTATCAATTGATTATCTCGGATCATGAACTTTATTATTTTAGTTTTGTAATATTAACGGCAGATCTTCTTTCTCTTTATATATATCATGGCAATCATCGCAGGTCTTTAACAATAGATTAAATCCAGGATCTATCGCCTCAACATCATGTCCTTTGCACGATGCAGTCAGCTTTCTGACAGCATCATAAAATTGACTGCCCCGTATAACAAATTCACTCGAAATACCACGATGTTCTGCCATATATAATTCTACACAGCTGTAACCGATACCTTCCTTAAGCTCTTTTGTCCACATTTCTATTTCAACCCAGTCTCTGTCTTCTATAGCGCCTGATAACCGCCTCAAATCTCTGGATGCGCTTTTCATTGCTTTTTCTAAAGTATCATCTCTTGTATGGGAGGTGGACGTTTTTTCAACTTTTACCTCTTCTGTCTTCTTACAGGAAGTAAGACCTGGAACTGTTGCGCATATGATAATTAGTAGTATTAATTGTTTCATTTTTTTGCGTTCAATTAGTGTCTACACCTCAAGTACCTTTGGGGATTTTGTCAGGTTTGTGCATCCGTCATCTGTAATGAGTATCATATCCTCAAGTCTCACTCCTCCAATACCCGGATAATAGAGTCCCGGTTCGACGGTAACTATATGTCCTGTCTTTAACGTACATTTTGACTTGGATATTCGTGGTGGCTCGTGAACGTCCAGTCCAACACCATGACCTGTTCCATGAAAGAATCCCT
>CAXMPV010000026.1:0-13622 GCA_964195175.1 uncultured Thermodesulfobacteriota bacterium
GAAGATGTAAGTTCTGCAGTTTCTGTATTTATCAGATGCAGTTCTTCTTCTATGCCTAATGTGGGAAAGTCATTTTTTTTGAACGGTTCCATTATTCCAGTTTTAAAACCTGAATCGTGCGTTCGGAAGGGCAAACGTCCGCCCATGCGGACGACTACACAAAATATTAAAAAGAAAGTTCTGATTCCATTCTCTTAGCGCTCTTTGTGGTGAATAATTACTTGTTTTTTAAGAATATCTTTAGCTGCAGTGTAAGTCAAGCTAAAGATTAAAGTTATAGAAAACAGGAGTATGCAGTGCATGGGTATCGTGTAAATCAACTTCAGTGGTTCAATGGTTCCGGTAATTTTTTTTAGTAAAATACCTTTGCCTGTCTTGTCTGGTCACAAACGCCTGAAGAGAAAGGCGTTGACGCTCAACATTATGGTTTTGAGTTTATCGATATTCCTGGTTCCGCTTTTAAACTGCTCAAAAAATTTATAGATTCCGAAAGTAATTAAACGGTGCAACTTCAACTAACATCAGAATTGCGCGATCTGCTCACATCCGTTCCTGACATTTCGTTTGGCGGCTACTGTAATATAGAAAGTAAAATCGCTCAATTTCAGGTAATAAGTAGTACTGCCCTTCAAATCATTGTTTCCAACAGTAAGTAATTGCCATATCGACATTTTCCTCAATTTCACAAGCCGTATTTCCTGGATTTATTGCTTCCCATTAAGTATTTAAAGCACTTTTAAACACTATCTGCGTTCTTTAGAAAGACTATTTGACATAAAAACATTCTGTGATAAGCTTTAGTGCTATGATTACAAAACGCAATGAAAAGCTGAATATTCCGGAAGAAATGGTACTCATTCCTGAAGGTAATTTCTTAATGGGAAGTACAGAGGATGATGTTAAAAAGTTGTTAGAACTTGATAGTAATGTTGAGGCGAGCAGGTTCGACGTAGAAGTTCCGCAGAGAGAAGTCTATCTGGGTCAATATCTGATTGATAAGTGCCCTGTTACTAATGCTGAATATAAGAAGTTCATAGAATCTGGTGGTTATAAACAGAGAGATTACTGGTCAGAGGCAGGATGGGATTATATCCTTCAGGTTAAACCGCTGGATGGTGATGACTTGAACAGTGCCATGGGTAGTGATGATGAATGTCCGGTAGTGAATATTTCGTGGTACGAAGCTGAAGCATTTGCAAAATATATGGAAAAAAGACTTCCAACTGAAGCAGAATGGGAAAAGGCTGCTCGTGGTACCGATGGTAAGGTCTATCCGTGGGGAAATGAGTTTGATAAAGCAAAATTAAACTGTTCCGAATCCAGGATCGAAAAGACAACTCCTGTTGATAAATACGAACAGGGTAGAAGCGAATACGGATGCTTTGATATGGCGGGAAACGTCTGGGACTGGACAGCAGATTGGTTTGACAGTCAATACTACCGTTCTGCTCCTGACAGAGATCCGCAGGGACCAGACAAGGCAGAAGATAGCCCGTTTTTCGGGAAGCCTGAGGATGTGGGTACTTCTATTTATGAATTTGAGCCTCCTGAAGAGGGCGACGGTACACTGAGTGGTTGTAAGGTGTTGCGTGGTGGCTCCTGGAGTGGTGGAGGTGTTGTCCATATCCGTTGCGCAAATCGCGATTATGATGAACCTGATTACAAGAATGAAACTATCGGTTTCAGATGCGCCAGATCTATTTGAGATGATAACAGGATAGTCCTTGGTTAAAATCCGAAGCACGAAGCACGAAATAAGAAACAATGCCAAGTGACAAAAATCATAAATTCAAAACAAAAAATTTTCTTGTGCAAACAGTCTTTGGTTTTTGACATTTGAAACTTTGGATTTCGGATTTGTTTCGAGTTTCTATATTCGGATTTCGTGTTTTTATTCTTTATTACTTCTTCGGCTTTTACCGGTTTGTAAGGAATTGTATAATGATTTTAGCGGGAGATGTGGGTGGTACGAAAACACGTTTGGCGTTTTGTCAGTTAGAGAATGGAAAGATAATAAGGCAACAGACAGATACGTTTGTCAGCCGCGACTACTCGTGTCTTGAAGAAGTCGTGCAGAGCTTTATAAATAAATATGATGTCTCTGTAACTAAGTCCTGTTTCGGTGTTCCCGGACCTGTTGTTAATGGTGAGGCAAAGGCTACCAAATTACCCTGGCATTTCAAAGAGGAACAGATCAGCAGCACATTAAATATACCAACGGTTAAACTGGTAAATGATCTTGTTGCGACCGCGGCTGCCGTACCTCATTTAACGCCTGAAGATCTATATGTATTATATGAAGGTGAACCGCATGGTTCTACTGCAGTGGGCCAATCACAAAACAGTAACAGCGGATCTGGAAATAAAGAAGATGTCATTGGGGTGTTGGCACCCGGAACCGGGCTTGGTCAGGCATATGTATATGCAAAAGCCGGCCAACGTCACATAATGGCATCGGAGGGGGGGCATGCCGATCTTGCACCCACAAATGAACAGGAAGTGAAGCTTTTCCAATATCTGAAATCTAAATATGATCACGTCAGTTACGATCGTGCTCTTTCAGGGCCGGGGCTGAACAGTATTTATATGTTCCTAAAAGAGACCGGATTCGCTTCGGAACCCCCCGCGTTAGAGAAACGGTTACGTGAAGAAGATCCCGGCAAGGTGATTACAACTACCGGGAAAACAGGTGAGTATGAGCTTTGTGCTGAAACACTTAATATTTTTGCATCTATATTGGGCGCGCAGGCTGGTAACATGGTCCTAAACTTACTTGCTACAGGGGGCATCTACCTTGGTGGTGGTATTCCTGCGGGGATTTACGAAAAACTGGCGGAAGGAATTACGGTTGATTCTTATTTAAAAAAAGGACGGTTGTCATATCTGGTAGAGAAAACACCTTTGTATGTTATCCTTGATGATCACACTGCGTTACTGGGAGCAGCATACATTGCTTCCGAGTCTTAATCTAATTACAAAAAACTAATATAATTTGAAAGTGGATAGGGGAAAATGAAAGAAAAAGAGAGCTTGGATCAGTTATGCATAGATACCATACGAACATTATCAATTGACGCAGTTCAAAAGGCTAATTCAGGACATCCCGGTGCGCCCATGGGTCTCGCACCCGTAGGATTTACACTTTGGGACAGGTTCATGCGTCACACTCCCCAGAACCCTGATTGGCCTAATCGAGATCGTTTTGTGCTCTCTGCAGGGCATGCGTCCATGCTTTTGTACAGTATATTGCATATATTTGGATACGATATCAGTCTTGACGATATTAAAAGTTTCAGACAGTTGCATAGTAAATGTGCCGGTCATCCTGAGTATGGTATGGCACCTGGTGTAGAGGTAACTACCGGGCCCCTTGGGCAAGGTGCTGCAAACAGCGTTGGTATGGCGATGGCAGAAAGGTGGATCCAGACATATTTCAATCGTCCCGGTCACGAGATAATTAACTATAATATTTTTGCCATTGCGGGTGATGGATGCATGATGGAGGGCATTTCAGGTGAAGCGGCATCTCTTGCAGGACATCTTGGTCTGAGCAACCTGGTGTGGCTTTATGATAATAATAATATTACTATTGAGGGAGAGACCTCTCTGGCATTCAGCGAAGATGTTGCCGTTAGATTTAAGGCTTACGGCTGGAACGTGCTACATGTTCAGGACGCTAATGACCAGGAAGCGCT
This sequence comes from uncultured Thermodesulfobacteriota bacterium, assembly GCA_964195175.1. Classification (GTDB taxonomy): domain Bacteria; phylum Planctomycetota; class Brocadiia; order Brocadiales; family Scalinduaceae; genus Scalindua. Next base: position 3,696 of record CAXMPV010000026.1, read on the forward strand.
GGAGAAGGAGATGCAGGCGGCTATAGGTGAAACAAAACGTCCGTCCCTGATTATTGTTGATAGTCATATTGCATACGGCAGTCCTAATAAGCAGGATTCGGCTGGCGCTCACGGCTCTCCTCTGGGTGAGGATGAAATAAGGGCGACAAAGGAAAATTATGGATGGGATCCGGACAAGACTTTTTATGTTCCTGATGAAGTAGAAAAGTTTAAAGAAGAGATGATTGCAAAGGGTGCAAAACTGGAAGAGGAGTGGAATGGAAAGCTGAAAGCATATGCGGAATCGCATCCCGATCTGGCAAAACAATTTGATATGATGCAGAATGGTGAACTGCCGGACGGTTGGGAGAGTGTTATTCCGAGTTTTCCGGCTGATGCCAAGGGTCTTGCTACCCGTGAATCAAGCAGTAAAGTACTAAATCCAATTGCAGATAAAATTCCCTGGTTCATGGGAGGTTCTGCAGATCTAGGGCCTTCAACAAAGACATATATTAAGGAAGCGTCAAGTTTCAATAAAGAGAATTATGGTGGCAGGAATTTTCATTTCGGTGTTCGCGAGCATGCTATGGGGGCTATTATAAATGGAATGTCTGTGAGCAAGCTCAGACCATATGGTGCGACATTCTTTGTTTTTTCAGATTATGTGCGTCCTGCAATTCGCTTATCTTCTTTAATGAAGCAGCCAGTGATCTATATCTTTACTCATGACAGTATAGGTGTTGGTGAGGATGGGCCGACACATCAGCCTGTAGAACACCTTGCGTCATTACGTGCAATGCCGGGCTTAGATGTAATTCGCCCATCAGATGCCAATGAGTTATCAGTGATGTGGAAGTATATTATGGGACTCAAGGATCGTCCGGTTGCACTTGTATTAAGCAGGCAGGGTATGCCTACTCTTGACAGGTCAAAACACGCTCCGGCTGAGGGAGCGTTGAAGGGGGCTTATGTTCTGATTGAAAGTGGCGGTACGCCTGACGTTATCCTGATAGGTACCGGTTCTGAAATACAAATATGTCTTGATGCATACGGGCAATTGACAAATGAAGGAATCAATGCAAGAGTAGTAAGTATGCCGTGCTGCAGCCTTTTTCAAAGTCAGGACAAGGATTACCAGGAGAAAGTCTTGCCACGTTCTGTAGCGGCACGCGTAGTTGTAGAAGCGGGGTCTAAGTTTGGTTGGCATGGCTATACCGGAAGACAGGATGATTGCGGTATATTCGGTCTTAAGGATTTTGGAGCTTCTGCACCATCCGGTGAGCTGTACAAAGAATTTGCTTTCACTACAGAGAGGGTTGTACAGGTGGCAAAGAACGTTATAAAGAAAAACAAAAAATAATGCTTTAAAGCAACCGCCAAAAGCAAGTTGGACAGGGAGCGCAGAGTACCAATATGAATAAGAATATTCACGCCTATCCAAATAAGGAGAAGCTTGTAGCTGCGACTACAGAGCGTATCGCGGATTGCATAGAACATGCTATACAGCAAAACGGCTTGTGTAACATGGCGCTCTCAGGTGGCAAAACTCCCGGTGGAATCTTTTCTCTATTGGCTTCAGATCAATATCGGGACCGTTTGGATTGGAGCAGGCTTCATCTTTTCTGGGGTGATGAACGGATGGTCCTTCCGGAGCATCAGGATAGTAATTTCAGATTGGTGCAGGAAACACTTCTTGAACATATCAAAATACCACATGAAAATGTCCATCGGATGCGAGGGGAAATTGCGCCGGAAGAGGCTGCTGCGGAGTATGCAGAGATGTTACATGACCATTTTAAAGAGAGTCCACCATGCTTTGATCTGATGTTACTCGGACTGGGAGAAGATGGCCATACTGCTTCACTGTTTCCTGGAACAGATGCAGTTGAAGAGTGTGAAAAGCACGTGGTGGCAGTTTTTGTTCCCAAGCTGGATGCATGGCGAGTAACGTTGACGCTGCCTGTGCTTAATGCAGCCAGAAATATTTTGTTTCTGGTGTCAGGGAAACCTAAATCTGAAATGGTACAGCGTGTAATGAGTAATAAACAACCTGATAAAGAAATCCCTGCAACTATGGTTAATCCACAAAACGGTGAGACTCATTGGATGCTGGATTCTGATGCAATGGTTTTAATTAATAAAAACTCAAGAGATGTAATGTTTCCTTTCTAATTATAAATAGAACTGGCCGGTAAATTTAATGAGGTTGAAAGACAATTATGAATAAGCAAGTGTTTGGTCTGATAGGTCTGGGGGTTATGGGTCAGAATTTTGTGCAGAATGTTGAGCGTAATGGCTTTAGTGTTGCTGTTTATAACCGATCTTCTGAAACAACAGAAAAATTTATTGCAGGTTCTGCTGCCGGCAAAAATATCAAACCAGCATATACATTAAAGGAGTTTGTAGGTTCACTGGAAAGTCCTCGCAAAATCATGTTATTGGTTAAAGCAGGAGCGCCTGTTGACGCGACTATTGAACAACTCGTTCCTTTACTGGATAAAGGTGATTTGATTATAGATGGGGGAAACTCTTTTTTTCAAGATACGGAAAGACGGGCCAAAGAGTTGGAGTCTCAGGGTTTCTGCTTTTTTGGTATGGGAGTATCCGGTGGAGAAGAGGGCGCGCTATGGGGACCGAGTCTGATGCCGGGTGGATCCAGAGACGCTTACAAAGAAGTTGAACCAATTATGAAGGCAGTTGCCGCAAAGGCGGAGGAGGATGGGGAACCTTGTGTAACCTATTTAGGCCCTGGTGGATCAGGTCATTATGTAAAGATGGTACACAATGGTATTGAGTATGGCGATATGCAGCTTATCGCAGAAGCCTATGATCTGCTCAAACAGGCCCTTGGGCTTTCTGCTCAACAATTCCATGAGATTTTTGCTGAATGGAACAAGGGGGAACTCTCATCATTCTTGATCGAAGTGACAGCAAATGTCTTTAAAAAGGTGGATGAAGAGAGCGGTAAACCGTTAGTAGACGTAATACTGGACAAAGCGGGTCAGAAGGGCACTGGTAAATGGATGAGCATCAACGCCCTGGATTTGGGAACTGCGATTCCTACAATCACGGCGGCGGTTGATGGAAGGATTCTGTCTTCTCAAAAAGATGAAAGAGTCAATGCCTCAGGAATTTTAACAGGCCCAACGGGTAAATATACAGATGGATCGTCGCAAGAGTTGATTGATGCAGTGCGAGATGCGCTTTACGTATCAAAGATTTGTTCATACGCGCAGGGGATGAGTCTGCTCAAAAAGGCTTCTGAAAAATACAATTATAATCTGGATCTTGGTACTATCGCCAAAATTTGGAGAGCAGGTTGTATTATCAGAGCCAGATTCCTTAATGATATTACAAATGCTTATAATCGTAACAATGAATTGCCTAACTTGTTAGTGGACGTGGAATTTCAAAAAGCCATAGATGCGCGACAGAATGCCTGGCGTTCTGTAATTAAGAGTGCTATAGATTTGGGAGTTCCCATGCCGGCCATGAGCGCTTCATTGGCATATTATGATTCTTATCGTAGTGAACGTCTACCGGCTAATCTGATTCAGGCGCAAAGGGATTTCTTCGGGGCACATACATTCGAGCGTACTGATAAACCAGGTATTTTTCATGCTGACTGGGAAACAAAATGAATAAAGCCAAACCAGCTACTATAGTAATTTTTGGAGCGTCCGGTGATTTGACGAGACGTAAATTAATACCGGCCCTCTTTCAGGTGAGCCTGGAAGGTCTGCTTGCAAAAGGGACCAGAATAGTCGGGTTTGCCAGACGGGAAAAATCTCATGAACAATTTCGTGTTGAAATTGAAGAGGCGCTGGTCGAATTTGCCCGGTCTAAGCCGAATACAGGTTCTACTGAATTAAAAGTATTCAGCTCATCTTGTTATTACCAGATCGGGAACTATGATGATAGTAAAAGCTTTCATGATTTGAAGGAACTGCTCGAAAGGCTTGATAAAGAAGATGGAACACTCTCTGATAAAGGTAATCGTCTGTTTTACCTGGCTACGCCTCCAACTGTTTTTTCCGGAATTGTAGGAATGCTTGGTCAAACCGGACATATAGCTGATCCAAATGATGAAGAGCGTTGGACCAGGGTAATTATTGAAAAGCCGTTTGGTCGCGATCTTGAAACTGCCTGCGCTTTAAATAAAAACTTATCGGCAATATTAGATGAGCGTCAGATTTATAGGATTGATCATTATCTTGGCAAAGAGACCGTTCAAAATATTATGGCATTTCGCTTTGGCAACAGCATATTTGAGCCGCTTTGGGACCGTCGTTACGTGAGCCATGTTCATATCACTGTTGCTGAAGCCGTATGTGTTGAGGGTCGTGGTGGCTATTACGATAGTTCAGGCGCGCTCCGCGATATGGTACAAAATCACATGTTGCAACTGTTGGCGCTTATTGCCATGGAACCACCTGCTTCTTTTGCACCTGATGCTGTTCGAGATGAAAAGGTAAAGTTGCTGAGTGCTATACATCCTATTGGTGCTGATGAAGTGAATGAGTGTTCCATACGTGGACAGTATGCGGCAGGTACTATAGACGGGAAATTGGTTCCTGATTATTTAAGGGAGAATGGTGTGCAGCCTAATTCTGTAACCGAGACTTTTGTCGCGCTGAAGTTACATGTAGATAACTGGCGTTGGGCTGGAGTACCGTTTTATCTTCGTACGGGAAAAGCTCTTGCAGAACGTCTTACTGAAGTAAATATTGAATTCAGGCAACCTCCTCTGGCCCTGTTTAGCCATATGCATGACGATGATGGAAAAGAAAGAGGACGTATGAAACCTAATATGCTCTCTTTGCGAGTGCAACCTAATGAAGGCATACGATTATCTATAGGTATGAAAGTGCCGGGTTCCAAAATGATTTTGGAGCCTCAAGATATGGAGTTTTGCTATAAAGATGTTTTTGATGTGGAATCACCGGGGGCGTATGAACGATTGATTCTAGATGCCATACAGGGAGATACTACTCTCTTTATTCGTCAGGATGAGGTAGAGGCGGCATGGAGATTGGTGAATGGAGTGATTGATGGATGGGCAAGTGAAGAAGTACCGCACATTCATCTTTATCGCGCCGGGACCTGGGGGCCATATGCAGCTGATGAATTCATTACTAACGACATAAGAAAATCAAAGGCGCTGTAGTCGCAACTCGATTCATTAAATGGGATGTGTCCCTTTTAATGGTATTCTTTTTCAAGTAAACTTCCCCATTGGGTATTATAAGGGTGGACCTTATGGACAGTTGTCTGTCCCTGTACAAGTGACCTTCCTTCATTGGCCCACTTAAAGATTGAGCCTTCCAGGTTATAAATTTCAATAAAACCCAGAGTTTGTAATTTTCTTGCCAGTATGGACGAACGATATCCCACAGAACAATAAACGACGATTGGATTTTCGGGTTTGATGTTTATCAAATGCTTTAAGGGATCTTTGCTATTATAAGGAATATTTTTTGCTCCCGAAATATGGCTGACATGGAATTCTTCTTTTGCTCTGGCATCAATTAGAATTACCGGTTCGCTGTCAGGGTTTGTTAACCTTGATTGTAACTCAGTAGTTTGTAGTTGTTTAACATCCGGATATCTGTTTCTGATATCGCTTATCACTTCCACCCAGGTCAGTGTCTCCTGATTATGTGAACATCCTGTCATTATTTCCAGTCCTGTTATTATTGCTATTGTGATAATGAGAAAGAGTCTATTCTTTTTCATGGGTTTATCTATATTTATATCAAAGCAGACGTATGTGATTATAAGAGCGGACTGTTCGGTATTCAAATAATTAAATACGGTGTCTTCGTAACGCGCTAAATCCATCTGAGCAATCCAATATGCTTCAATCGAAATTGGGGAATATTGGGTGAAACCCGGGTAATTACACTAACAAACTATTTTATATATTTCACGTTATTTCTGCAGAGAAAAATCTTTCTATTCGTTTCGTGTTGATCCGTAACTGTTTGTGATTGATTGGGTATAGTGGTATGGATAATTGAAGTCTTTGGCATATGGAATGCGATAATACAATCACAATATTGGAAATTCTGTCAGGGCTAATGCCTGAAGTTTTATTCGTAAAGGAGGCAGTACATGTTCGAAAAAATTAAGAAAGAGCATACCGTTATTATTGACAATCTCAGGAATATGAAAAAATTGAATCTCCACACAAGAGAGGGTCAGTTGGAGCTGTTGTCAGCAAAAATGACATACTTGCGCACATCAAAAACGAGGATGGAAATTTCTATCCTTTTCTGAAAAAGACGGCGAAGCCAAATGACAGATTGAGAGACACTCTTAATGCTTTTGACAAAGACATGGCTGTGATATCAAAATATACACTTGATTTTTTTGAATCAATTTTTACTGAGGAAGGAATAGACCTTGAGTTAGCACTTGAAAGATTTATTGAAGTTCATACAACGAGAATAAAGAGAGAAGAAGTTATACTTTATGCAAAATGCGGTAGCGCAACTTCAAACCTGTCTGGTAATCAGATTGGTTTTTGAAGTAATTGCAACGTTCGAATGCTTCCGACGGAACTCTGATCTGTGCGCTGGGTCATGATAGACCAGCACGGTAGTAGTGATTCTGTCATAATAAGAACATGGCGATTCAGTAGTGGATATATTGCAGAGCAACTACAATCAAAGATCGTCATTGCCGTCTACATTGAACCATAACTCATCTACATCATTTCTGTGAATTCTGATATTTGCATTTCCTTTAGCAACATACGAAGATAATTTGTTTAGATTCCCTGTTGCAAAGGAAAGAAACTCCGGATCGTTTATTTCATCTCTGAGTATTTTTTCATACATTCTAAAAGCAGTTTCAACATCAATTTTGGCATCACTGAGAGCAGTGACGATATCTGCTAATTTAGAAATGCAATCCGAAGAGATTTGATGAAAGTATGCTCTCTCTTCGGGTTGGCTCCAGTCAGGTTTTGTTATCATCTGGTTATTTACTACGTTTTCTTAATCTTTAAATAGTGTGATAAATTTGATTTCTTATTTATTACCGTCTTGATCTTTCCTTTGCTTGAGGTAAGTACTGTCATTACACCCGGACCATGGCCGGCGATAACACAGTCTGAATGAACTATGATGCCGATTGAAATGGCGTCTGTCTTGTAAATTCTTCCATAGGTGTGATCTGCATCAGAAATAGCTACGAAGTCTCCAAATCTAAGTGTTTCGAGTCCGGATTTCTTTACAATTTTTTTATCAAACATCTGAATGTCATAATCTCCTGAATAGCTATGGTTTGAGCCTAGTCCCGAACCCATAATTGCTGCCGGAACTATATGGGTTACTGGAAATGTGAGAGTCCCTTTCGCTTCTCTTACAGGTATATTTGATAAGAGGTGGGGAGATATATTCATCACGTGTATGTCTGGATAATAGTCTGTTAATACCAATCCTGTTCCGTATGCCTTAATCTGCATTTTGTCACCTACTACCATCTTTTCAAGGGTCTTTGGTGGGAAATCTACTATTACATGTTCAATGCCACCATGTTTTCCAGTCACAACACCCTTCGTACCCTTGGCGTCCCCTGATACAACTTTTACCTCATTTCCTGCGCATGCCAACGTATTAAGCCCTGCGTTTGGTGACCAGCTTCCTGTTGGTTTTTCTGTGTTTGTCATACTGACTCCAGGCTCTACATGATCGGCGGCCCAGCCAATTGCCGGATCCCCTATCCTGACGTTGTAAGTAATTCCGCCAACACTGGGAAGGACAAGTGGTTTACCGTCGGCGCTGATGACGTATGGTGTGTTAGCGAAGGTAGGGCTTGATATCTGTCCCACTACTGATTGCATGACTAATTTGTCTTTGTTTGTTTTGATCAATTTTATAACTCCTTTATTTTAATAGTATGGTGTTTCGAAACGTAATTGTTATGGCTTTCTTTTTTTTCTGGTAAAGTTTTTTGTGATAATAAATAACGTCTGACAGATTAACACATTTGTCACTATTCTACCAAATAATTTTGTGCATAATTGAGGCTTGACCACCAAATTTAATAGCTATTTTAGTCTGCTTTTATCTATTTGCAAGTATTCCTTAAAGCATTTGAACAATTGAGATTATAACGAATTTTAGTCAATTTGATTTTATTCTATTTTTATCTATTTTAGCCTTTTTGTGTTTTTAGGTACTACATAAATACGACACAAAATTCCTATGATAGAACTTATATAAGAGTTGAAAGGAAGATAGTAAAAAACAAATATTATTTTGTATTCAACGAGGGTGTACGGAATATTGAAATGACTCTTTTATCAGCAAAATAATGCTTTTTAACAGGTTATTACGTTAGATCGATTTGAATTGAAAAAACCTTAGGTAGCTAAGCTTTTATTTGCAGGAAGGAGGTATTTAAGTGAAGAGATTAACCCCAATAAAAGCAATTAGAGCAAAATGTAAGGATTGTAGCGGAAACCAACTTGCAGTAATTCGTAAATGTCAGATTACTGCTTGCCAACTGCATCCATACAGAATGGGCAAAAGACCAATAGAAAAATCAAAACAGATTAAAACGAAAACAATAGAGTAAAAGAGTTCAAAGGGAAATAGGTTAGCTACCGAAAGGCGGATGTTTTGCCCTCATCCGCACCTTTCCCTAATTTATATTAAAAACAATGGGCAAGATGGAGGGCAAGAACTATGTATAACGGAAATGCTTGCTATGAGGCTAATAATTATACCGATAACTTATATTTTTTATCTAACTCTAATCTTAATCCTCATATAGACCGTATGTATTTTAGTTGTGATTGTATTATTGTTAAACCAGTAGAGAAATTAGTTTCTATATTAAAAGCAAATAATTATGAATGTAAATATAGTCATCCTGCGAAAGGTAAGGTCTATAAACGTATAAGAATGTTTGAATCTAATATTACTGGAATTAAAGTTTCTATTCTTTATGGACGTAATAAAAACTATTTTTGTCGTCCTTGTATGATAATAACAATCTATAAACCTGATAGAGATACTATTGATTGGTTTGATACTATTTGTAATTCCATTGGTTTTGAAACTAAATTATCTCATGTTGAATTAACATTAGATTTCTCTCCATACAAATTTGAAATACATGAGTTCTTCTGGAAACATTTATTCTTAAAATATAATAGTGGTGGTAGTTGTTTTTATAAAGGTGAATATAGTACTTTTTACATCGGACATAAGAGAAAAAACAGTAAATCAATAATCTTATATCAAAAGAAAATTGAGGGTATTAGCACTTTAAGATTGGAACTTAGACTTAACAGATCATATATCAAAAAACTAGGTCTAGAATTGGATTGTTTCGAGAACATAAATGATATCAATCTATCAGACTTGATTTCTTTTAAAGAACTTAATAGAGATAAACTCTTAAAACATCTGATGTGGAAACATAAATCAAAACTCTTAAAGTTTGATGATATTGACAGCTGCTTACTGATTAATCAATTGAAACAAATTCCAAGTGTATACGGTGGTGTTGTAGATGAGATGTCTTATATGAAGAAAATTCGTTATTTAAATAATTGCCAGCGATTCTTTGATGATATGACAGAAGCGAATAATGCATTTTTCGGAAGATTAAAAAAGGTTAAGTTTATTTGAGGCGATTCATACGCAATAAATTGATTTGCGTCTATTGTAGGCGATTCTAGGCGTGTTTATGGACAGTTTAAGATGTAGCTTAATCACTTATTCTTGAAACCAAGTTTATTAATGATTTAGGTAATTATTAAAGGAGCATTATATGGGTAGGGATTTTTATTCATTTAGAAAAACAGTTGAGGAATGTAAATCAATCTCCATAGTATCCCTCAACGAGAATAACCTTTTAAAAAGAGGCATTCGCAATATGACCATCCTAAACAGGAAAAAGGGTAATAATGGTTAATTTTATCAAGTACAA
>CAXMPV010000027.1:0-862 GCA_964195175.1 uncultured Thermodesulfobacteriota bacterium
ATCACTAACACCACATGCCTTTGAACTTGGCATTAACAACTTCTGGTGATTGTTACCATGACAGGTATCACAACCTGTTGGGCTAGGTTCAGCCTTCGCATGTGCACTCTTCTCGTAATCTCTTACGATACCAGGTGTAACTACTGAATGACAACCCAGACACTCTTTGAGTCTGAACTGACCCTTGATTGGGTTTGAAGGTCTTACTTCGTCCCTGTTGTACATGAAATCCGGGAGATAGTAACGATATGCTGGAAGTGTTCTCCAGAATCTGGAATATTTTCCAGGATATGGAGGCGCACCTTTTGGATAACCCATGTACTTCGCGTACAAACCTGAAAAGAAAACCTTTCCAGAATTGTCAGGATCACCAGGCATACCATAAACTTCGTGTGGTACCCAATGTGTGATGATTTCTACTGCATCTGCGTCTTTACTGGAAAAGTTCGCACAAAAACAGAATGCGACTACGAGAACCAGTAATGCAAGAAATAGTTTGTTAAATTTTTTCAACATTTATTTTTACCTTCCCCTTTCAACTTCTAAAATATAAAAATAACGTCACTTCACTTGAGACTTTCCAACGTATGCTGTGTGATCACTGACAGCAGCGTATTAGAATATCTCCTTACGTCTGTGAAGATCCTCTTTCTTAATATCCCACCTCCTCCACGGTAGATATTATGAATAATTTCTATCCGATTTCCGCTCTTGAATTAGAAGCGTTGTCTGGAAATACAAGACTCGGATAAACTCTTACAAGCTCCTTCATAGCCATTATTACCACTTCTCTTTTGGCCCTAAAAAACATTTACTTTTACAACTTAGTAAATGCTGCACGGCGGCAAAATTCTGCTCCGAT
>CAXMPV010000027.1:872-12813 GCA_964195175.1 uncultured Thermodesulfobacteriota bacterium
GAGATTTCAAGGGTTCTTCAATTACTGTCTCCTTAACCCTCTCTTTAATTTCCGCTATTTGTGAACGCACAATGTCAGAACTGTGAAACTTCTTTTCCAGTAATTTATAATAGTGATTAGTATTATCTGACGTCTTTGCAATTGCCTTGGCTTTGATTTTAGCTTTTGTTTTTGCTTTCATTTTTTTCCCTCCGATTATTTCTTTTCAACTTTTTGAAGCTGGTAACAAACAAATACTTATTGTCTATTATAATTTTACTTTATGACTGCATGTAATCAATAATAATAATTAAATAAATGTAGCTTGATATATGTTGGAAAATTATTACAATATACCATAACATATTGATGCAAAGGAGCTAATGATGAGGCAGTGTATCAATTTATTATTATTTATAAATATTATGTAATATGTTGATAAATATGTATTTCTGGTAACAATCTGATTGCTTTTTGTATAATGAATCAGGATTTTATTGTTATTATTAGATAATGTGTCATAATTATCTCTTAATAATTTCTATTTTGGAGTTATATTTATGTCTGACAAAAAAAATACAAACAAAAACAGGTCTGGAATTGCCATCAGTCATCTGGAACTGGACAATAAAATCTCAAGGATTATTTTTGAAAAGTGGCCGAAATTTGTTACCCAGAAGGAGATAGCTAGTGAGCTAAACGTATCGCAGTCACTTGTTTCCAAACGGCTGTCCAGCTGGACAAATAAGAAGAATGTTCCGCTGAAGATGTCCTATGAGGAGAGAAATGTCGAGCTTGAGAAGAAGCTGAGAGATAATTATCATCTTAATGATGTTGTGGTCTTGAAAAATGCGGATTATTTTGTTCACACTCAAGCCTATTATAAACAGATAGGTAAGTATGCGTCTGATATTCTGGTGCGAAAGATAAATGACATTCTAGAGGAGATGACCAAGACCAGGAATAATCAAATCAATGAAAAAGATGTAATTGAAGAAACGGAAATCAAAATATCGGCACAGGGTGGAAGCAGTGTTTTGAACACAATAACGAGTTTGGCAGATGAGCTTGAGGATACTGATATAAAGTTGCTTTTTTCAAGTTGTATAGCTTTAAGATCGAACAACTTGATAGAACTTTCTCCTCTTCATATTGTATCGCAGTTATTAAACCGAAATCTAAACGTCGGGGTTACGCATACATACCAACTTCCTGAAATCACCAATCTCTATAGCAAAGAGTCGTTATATGAAATCATCGAACAACGAATTAGAACTCGAAAAATGCTTGGATTTGAAAACGAAGTGCTGGATAGCGATGTCGTAATTCTAGGATTGGGGAGTATAAGATGGAATCATCCGGTTACCGGTTTTATGCGTCATGTCTATAATTTACGGTTACAATCCTTTTTGAACAATTTTGATATTGTAGGTGAAATTGCGTTTGCTCCTTTCAGTAAAAAAGGTTTTTTGTTTCATCATTTAGTTGGGGAAGTGTTTGCACGGGAGAACGGGAAATTTAAATATGACGAGTACGAGCAAATAAAAAGACTGAAGAAATTTGCTAATAGCAATGTGACGTTATCGAAACAAGATCTTATTGATGCTGCTGCTTTCTTCAGCTCGATATTTACGGTAAATTTCTGCGAGATTGAAGAGCGTTTGCAGAAACAAGACAAAAAACCTTACATACTCCTCGCAGCAGGAGGTCCTAGCCAGAAAGCCCTGCCTCTCAAGGTAATATTAGACAGATGGAAAGGTATAAAAATCTTAGACGGACTTGTAACCAGCGAGAATATTGCCCAGGAGTTATAAGATGTAAACACTGATTCAGGGATCAGGCACTTGCCAGCCCTGATGAATCCATGCCTGTCGGCAGGCGGGCGGCTTTGCCACACTATAGAGATAAATGACAAAGGTATATGCAGGACTCGGTTCAAACCTTGGCGATAAAAGAGAGAATATAATCAAAGCTATCGACAGATTAGATGCCTATGAGGGAATCTGTGTCAAAGAGAAGTCCGGTTTTTACAACACCACCCCTGTTGGCGGTCCACTACAACCTGATTATGTTAACTGTGCCATAGGGCTGGAGACAGAGACTGAGCCGCAAACACTCTTGAAAGAGTTTAAGAAGATTGAGATAGAACTGGGTAGAAAGCCCGGTGTGAGATGGGGCCCGAGGGCTGTAGACATAGATATATTATTATATGGGGATAGAATTGTAGATGATTACAATCTGAAAATACCTCATGAGCGCATGCATGAACGTGTTTTCGTGTTAGAGCCGCTATGTGAGATATCGCCGAATCTCAAACATCCTGTTTCAGGGATAAGCATTTCTGAACTGTTGGAGAAGTTAAAGTAAAATGGTTTACAAGATTGATAAATACATTGTTAAGGCGTTTGTACCCTCTTTCATCATTTGCATGTTTGCAATATGCGGTATTTATATAGTCGTTGATGCGATTCAAAAGATTGACGATTTTATAGAAATGGGTGTTAAGGCATTCACGATGGCTACGCATTACTACGGGCTTATGGTGCCGGTATTTATCGCGCAACTTTTTCCCGCTATAACTCTCATCTCGGTGAGTCTGGTACTAGTAAGATTTACAAAAAATAATGAGATATTAGCTATGCAGGTTGCTGGAATTAACCTGTATAGAATTATGCTTCCTATTTTCATAGTATCGGTATTCCTGTCGTTATTGGCGGTTATAAATCAGGAATTAATTATACCGAGGCTTGCTGAGGAGCTTGGAAAAGTAGCGCAAACGACATTTGAAGAGAAAGAACAGAGTAATATTCTTGTTGAGGATGAAGAGAACCACATGCTCTTCAGGGTATGGTCACTTAATATGGTAGAAGAGTCTTTAAAATCTGCATATATAATTGGGAAATACGAAAATGGTAAAAAGAAGTTTACAATCAGTGCCGAACGAGGTAAATGGACTGATGGCAACAGTTGGTTGCTATTTAATCTCGTCAAACACAATTATGATGAAAGTGGTAATTGGATTGCCCCTGCACTGCAAATGGATAATTATATACTGGAAACCACGTTGTCACCGGCACAACTGAGCAAGGTTGATATTAATGCATCGTTGAAGAGTTTTAAGGAGTTGAGAGAACTACGAAGAAAAGAGCCGGAGAATGACAGGTACAGTGTCATGTATCACACAAGGATGGCGTATCCCTTGACTAATTTTATTTTACTTTTTCTGGGTATCCCTGTTGTTTTGGGTTTTGAAAGAATGAGCAAAAATATATTTCTGAGGGTCGGAATAAGTATCCTTATCTGTTGTGCGTTTTTTGTATTAGCCTATGTCTGTGCCAATCTGGGTAACATGGGAATCCTGCAACCCGTTATGGCGGCGTGGTTACCGGTAATTGTTTTTGGCTGCCTCGGGTTAATAATGTTTGAAGGTATGCGTATTTAAAAATTATACAGGGAAGCCGTAAAAGAGTCAATTTTGAGGAGCAATAAACAGTGAGTATAGAAGAAGAGTTACATGTGCGTAGTGAATCTAAATGTGAATTGTGTAGTGCGACAGAGAACCTGGGTGTGTATGAAGTCCCACCCGGTTCAAATGGCAGTGCTGATGAGTGTGTACTTATTTGTGAAACTTGTCGCGAACAAATTGAGAATCCTGAAAAGGTTGATGTGCACCACTGGCGTTGCCTTAACGATAGCATGTGGAGCCAGGTACCTGCGGTGCAGGTGATGGCATGGCGTATGCTGAAACGCCTGAGCAGTGAAGGCTGGCCGCAGGAGTTACTCGATACGCTATATCTAGATGAGAGCACCCATACCTGGGCTCAGGCAACTGGCGAAGGAGAAGGTGATGAGGTTGCAGTCAAACATGTCGACAGTAATGGAGCGGTGCTCAATGCAGGCGATGCGGTAACTCTGATCAAGGATTTACCGGTAAAGGGTGCCAGCTTTACGGCTAAGCGCGGCACAGTTGTACGCGGAATTTCACTGGTTACAGATAACCCTGAACATATCGAAGGCCGGGTAAGTGGTCACCATATTGTGATCTTGACGAAGTTTGTTAAGAAGGCTAACTAATCAATTCTGAGTTAAGTGTGATAAACGTATTGCCTGATACTTGCAATTACTGCACTTAATAATTCCCATGCGGAAACTATCTAAGTAGAAACGATATGACATACGACTATATTATTATCGGTGGTGGCATCGTCGGTATCTCTACCGCATGGCAACTGCAACAGCGTTTTCCTGAAAAGAAGATTCTGCTGCTGGAGAAAGAGCCGGTATATTCCAGGCATCAAACTGGCCATAACAGTGGAGTAATCCATGCCGGTGTGTACTATGCGCCGGGTAGTTTGAAATCAAAGTTCTGTAAAGCTGGTGTAGTGGCTACTATGGAATTTTGTGACCAGAATGATGTGTTATACGAACGGTGTGGTAAGCTGCTGGTGGCGACCAATGAGTTGGAAGTGGAGCGCATGTACGCACTGTTTGAGCGCTGCAAACAAAACGAAATAGATGTTGAGTTACTCGGTGCTGAACAATTGAAATCTCGTGAGCCAAACATCGTTGGCCTGGGTGGTATCCTTGTTAAAGAGACTGCTATTGTGAACTTCCAGCAGGTCACTAGTAAAATGGCAGACCGGTTTATAGAGATAGGAGGAGATGCGCGGTTGAACCACAAAGTGGTAGGGCTGCGTGAATCAACTGATGATGTGACTGTTGTAGCGCTGCACAACGGCAGTAAAGTTACATTTAAAGGGCGTTTCCTAGTTACCTGTACCGGGCTGATGGCAGATCGCACTACCAGAATGCTGGGTATTCAGACTGACTTTCGGATCATTCCGTTTCGTGGTGAGTACTATCAGCTTGCGGCTAAGCATAACCGGATCGTTAATCATCTGATTTATCCGATCCCTGATCCAGATCTGCCATTCCTGGGAGTACATCTGACCCGAATGATAGATGGTACAGTAACTGTAGGGCCGAATGCAGTATTGGGCTGGAAGCGTGAGGGCTATGGTCGGATAAATATAAATATTCGTGATGTCTGGGACATGGTGACCTTTGGAGGATTCTGGCGAGTATTGAAATCTCATATCAGAAACGGATTGATAGAGATCAAAAACTCTCTATGGAAACCGGGCTACCTTAAGCTGGTGCAGAAGTACTGCCCACAGCTACAGGCGTCAGATCTGAAACCATACCCTTCCGGTGTTCGTGCCCAGGCAGTAATGAAGGATGGTTCGCTGGTTCACGACTTCCTGTTCGCCGAAAGCCCTCGCAGTCTGCATGTATGTAACGCACCTTCTCCTGCGGCCACGTCTGCGATACCGATTGGCGGTTATATATGTGATAAGGTTATTGAGAGAAATGATTGATGTGGTGGAGGATGACGCTAAAGCGGTCTACAACGCTATCATCTGTTTATTTACCTGCCAGCCTGGCTGATTCTTCTATCCAATGTGCCAGGGCTTCCTGGTTGATATATTTGTACGCTTTAAACCAATTTGATGGGATTTTTGATGGGATGTCACCTGCAGATCCGGTTTCACCTTTTTGATCCTTCAGGTGATGAATTTGTACTGCAACCAGGCCATTGCCTCTCGCTAAGGACTGGTCAATTTCGTAATCAAGGTGTTTTCTGTCTGTTGTTCCATGTGTAACACACACTACAGTGACCACTGTGTTTTGTAAGGCTTCATCAATCATCCTATGGATTTCCTGGTCGCCTTTTTTTCTTGCCTCTTCCCATAATGATGCATCTTCAAACCCTGCAGCAGACGTGCTCCTGATATTTTTCATATTCATTATCTGGTTAACCTTCCATACATGTTTGTAATCAAGACTAAAGAATGTTCTGTATGCCATTTTGAGTCTCCTTTCTCATATACGGTGTCGAGGTGCTACTTTCTACATATTAAACCAATAAAAAACTAGATTGTTTTACATTCACTGAATTATGTATTCAGTCTGATGTCATGATTACGTACATGGTCCAATAACTCATTCTTAATAGTAAGGTTAATCGTGTTCATGTTTAATTGTTTGTTTTTGTATTGAGTATCCATTTCGTTAAGAAGGTCCAGGAATTCATTGTGTGCATTTAGGTGGTTAGAGTCAAATATTTTATTGTGTGTTTGTGCCCATTTTTCTTCGAAATCAAAATGAGCGGTAGTCTTATTTCTAAAGAGTTCAAAACTTTCCTCCTTCGCCTTCTGGATTAAGCCTTTCTCTGAGAGTTTCGAAAGCAGTAAATCCATCTCAGCATGCTGAATGTCAATCTCCGTAATTCCTATATCATAAGATGAATATTTACTAAAAACATTATTTATACAACGTGTTAATTCCGAAAAATTAATGGGCTTTCTGACTATAAAGTCAGCTTTTAATGTCTCTCCCTTTTCTGTTTTGTACGCATCTTCCCATCCTGTAATTATTCCCACTTTTGGCTTCTTTTCTAACGTTCCTATTGCTTATATAATATCATATCCTGTTACTTCAGGCATAACCAGGTCAGACAGAACAAGATCAAAATTTTCGGTCTCTAATAGTTTTATGGCCATGGCACCTTTATTAACGCTCTTAACATCATGGCCGCCTTCTAAGAAATATTCACTTAAAAGATCACATATTTTCTGCTCATCGTCTACTATCAACATGCGCAAGCCCTCAGCTTTTAGCTCTTGTTCCGGTTCGAAGGTTACCTCTGGTTTGACGGTCTCCTTCGACAATGGAAGCCTGATGGTAAACCTGCTGCCTTTCCCTTCTTCACTTTCAACCTCGATCTCGCCGCCATGTCTTACCACTATACCGTAAGCCGTGCTCATGCCCAATCCGGTACCTACTCCAATCTTAGTGGTAAAGAATGGGTCGAAAACATTTCTTTGTACTTCTTTTCCCATGCCAATACCGGTATCTGAAATAGTCAAAAATACCGTTTTCTCTTCTGCCCATGTGTGAAATGAGAGGGAGCCGCCTCCGGGCATTGCATCCAGAGCATTATTTATAATATTTACCAGTACCTCTCTCAATTCTGATTGGTTGCACATTACGCATAATTCTTTTTCAAGGAGATTACTGTCCTCTATCTCTATCAACTCTTTTATATGCTTTTCAGCCTGAAAGACTTCTGAATCTCCCTTCTTTCTCATTTCAAGGAAATTTGATAAGAGGGGAGATGAACTGCCATTGCCACCTCCAAGGATGGTGGCCCCATACTCGCGTTCAATGGCATGCCATCCTGCCGCGGTGTCCAGGTGCCTTATAATCTTGTTTTTAATTGTATATTCTTCGAAAGTTTTTTCGAATCAAGAGACTTTTTTATAGATTTTCCGACCAGCACAATCAAGACACAAAATAGAATTGAAGAGACAATTATTAATTGAAAATTCAGAGTCTTATTTCTTAGAAACATCGTCGGATTTTGTCCCCAATTCTTAAGTACATATTTCTGCCTCTGGTCATATCTTGATAAAGGAATACAATTATTTTAGATCCGCTGGTAGGTATTTGCTACTTTGTCAGGACGATGGTCTGAATAGTCCTGAAAATTGCAGGTACTATAGTGGTTTTCTATCCGATCCTATTTTGTATTTCTCCAATTAACTTGTCACAGACGTCTGTTTTGTTGAGAAATGTAAGGCTTTTATCCATATCCTTAAGGATTACGTAAGCCTGTTCAGGATAACCGCTGACCACAATTATTGGTATGTCAACGTATTCAGGTATATTTCTTATGAGACGGAAAAAAGTATCACCGGCCATTAGATCCAATAACATATCAAGGATAATCAGATCCGGTTTGCCCTCTTCCAGCTTTTCCATGGCCTCCTCGCCATCATAAGTACAGGTAATATTGTAATCTGTGTCCTCCAGCAATTCTGTATACAGATCATGGAAGGATTGGTCATCTTCAATAATCATTATTTTTTTGCTCATCTTAATTCTCCTCTTCAAAATAATTAGGTACTTCTGTGCTAATAATAGCCGTTTTCTTTATAATGCACAATAGGGGAATACCTGAATATGTGCTTCGAAATACCTGAGTCAATCTGGGATTAAAATGAATGAAATGATGGTATAGATGTGGTCAATTTAACCACTTTTAGAGGGAGATTATTCCTTCGCGGAGGGCATATTTGGTAAGATCAGCTATGTTGCTGACATCTATCTTTTGCATAACTCTATTGCGATGAGATTCAATGGTCTTTATGCTTAAGTCGAGACTTAAGGCTATCCGTTTAGTAGACTTACCTTCTGCCAGAAGTTGAAGCACTTCAAGTTCTCTTGATGTTAAGAGCGATCGAGTCGAACCGTCTTTCTCAGGTGAATTCCCCAGATAGTCATTCATAACGATGCTTGCTATACTAGGACTAATATAGGTTTTATTATCGACAATCACACGAATAGCATCTATCAGTTCCTTGAAGGCGCTATCCTTCAACATGTAGCCTGAGGCACCTGCCTTCAGCATTCCTTTTATAAATCGTTTGTCTGAATACATCGATAAGGCTAGTACCTTTACACCGGGTGATATTTTAACTATCTGGCGGGTCGCATCGATGCCGTTCAATTCGCGCATGCCTATGTCCATAATGACAACATCAGGCGATAGCTCCTTTACGTGCTTTAACGCTGTTCGTCCATTATCAGCCTCAGCAACTACTTCCATATCCGGCTGCCTTTCAAGCAGGGCACGGAGACCGTCTCTGATGATCATATGATCATCAGTAAGAACTACCGTTATCGTCTTATTGTTATGCACCTCTATCTCCTCTCTGCTGCTTCAATGTCAATGTGATACGGGTTCCCTGGTCAGGTTTCGATTCAATGTTGAAATCCCCACCGAAATGCTCCATTCTCTCGCGTATACTGAAGAGCCCGAAACCGCTGAGATTCTCTATTGAATATTGTACTTTGGAGGAATCAAATCCCACTCCATTATCCTTAATACTGATTCTAATTCTATCCTTGTCTCTTTGTATCGACACTTTTATCCTGTCTGCTCCGGCATGTTTGACAGTATTAAACAGTAACTCGCGGACTGATTTGAAGAGAAAGAAGCTCACGTCATCGTCCAACATCCTGCCATCACCATTACCCTCATATTCTATTGGGATATTGTGACGTTCCATGAATTGTTCTATTAACCACTCTACGGCCGGCTCAAAACCGAGCTCATAGAGGAGAGGTGGGCTTATTTCAAACGTCAATGTCCGTGTTTCCTGAATCGCAATATTCAGAAGCTCTCCCGCCTCATCCAAAACACGGTCTCTATCAGTGTCAACTTGGGAATCTTTCAGCTCTTCAAGCTTCATTTTTATGACAGTCAGGGACTGCCCTATTCTATCATGCAGATCCTCTGAAATATGGCGACGCTCACGCTCCTCGGTTAATGACAATGTGGATGAAAGATGTTTGAGCTGTATCTGATACATGAGAGATTTCTTTTCCACATGCTTGCGATCGGTGATATCCTCCGCAATACCTTCCACCGCAATGACCTTGTGGTTCCTATCAAAGACGGGCACTTCTTGAACCTTTAAAGTGTGCTGGGAACCGTCCTTGTGATATATTTCAAGTTCGTAAGGAGGCTGCTTAATGCCCTTTAGACTAAGGTCTGTGTGTTTTAGCGCCTTCTCGTTGCCTGGATTATCCGTCATGTATTCAGAATAGTGTGTGAGAAATTCTTCAGTGGTATAGCCAAGTATGCTGGTAATCGCAGGGCTTAGATACGTGAATACACCTTCCGTATTGTGAGTATAGAAAAAATAGTTGTCCTGAAGGTTCTCGACCAGCCTGCTATACTTCTCTTTTGATTCACGTAATATCTCCTCAGCCTTTGTATGCTGGACTATTTTTATCTGTAGTGCTTCGTTTGCTCTTGCCCACTCTTTCGTACGCCTGGCCACTTGTTGTTCCAGATATTTATTAGTATTTTGCCGATCATTCTCTAAACGTTTGCGTTCAGTAATATCACGCGCAGTTCCAAGCACTCCTACGATTTCCCCTTTTTTATTCCGTAAGGGTATATTTTTATACTCACACAATACACCTGTGTCTTTGAAGCGTACTTCTCGTTTAAGGCTTTCGCCTTTCAATGTCCTTGTGTATAAATCCATTGCCTTTTTCAGGTTTTCCTCGTCAAAAAGAGGAGCAAATGATTTGCCAATAAACTGTTCCGGTTTATGACCAGATAATTCCTCAAATACCCTGTTCAGAAGTAATACTTTTCCTTCTGTATCACAGATGTATGCCAGATCAGAGATATTATCAAATAATAATCTATATTTCTCCAGGTCGTCTTCCATATATTGGAGATCTGCAACATTTTTATTAAGTTGTTTATCTACGATTTTTAAAGCTCCTTAGAATTTTGGAATAAAAAGGATATTATGCAAGATCTATAATGGAATAGAGCGGTTACTCTATATAACAAGCGCACTTATGTCAAGTAGGCAAAATGTTTGTTAATCGTCTTTGCTCTTATTGTAAATACAGTTTTCGTTTGACACCGTTATGTCAGCGTAGATATAATGGTTCCGATCTGATGAAAGTAAAATACAAAATATGGATGGAGCAGGATGGTAGTGTGGCCTTTGCCGAAGGGAGAAGGATGCTGCTGGAAGCTGTTGACCGGTTAGGATCGTTAAACGCGGCGGCAAAGGAGCTTGGGATGTCGTATAGAGCGGCATGGGGGAAGATAAAGGCGACAGAAGAGGCGTTAGGTCTGAAGCTATTAGATGTTACTACAGGTGGAAAGGGTGGCGGTGGAGCGAAGCTGACCCATGAGGCGAGGGAGCTTGTTTCGTCATATAATAATTATGTAAGCAAAATGAACTTGATTGCAGAAAAAGAGTTCAAGCTTATGTTCAAACAGAAATAGAATAACTTGTCTTAATTTATTATTTACGGGATTATTATAAATGGCCAGTAAGGTTTGCGGTACGATTACAAAGGTGGTAAAAGGGCATATCCACGCTAATGTTCAGATCCAGTGGAAGTCAATTCCGCTTAGCGTTGTTATTACAACAGCGTCCTGCGAGGATATGCATCTTTCTGAAGGTGACTCTATTACTGTACTCATCAAGGGTACGGACGTTATGCTTGCGAAATCTTTCTCCGGAATGATTAGCGCAAGAAACAGGGTCAGCGGAGTAGTAAAACGGATTATTGAGGGAGACGTTGTGTCCAAGGTGTTTGTGGAATCGCAGGATGAAATGTTACATGCCATTATCACCAATACATCATTGAAAGAGATGGATATTAGTGAGGGTAATGAGATTACGGCAATTGTAAAATCAACAGAGTTAATACTATACAAAGAGACTTGAGTTATGAAAAAAACTACGGGATACAGGTTGTTCATTGTATTCATCCTGGTATTTGGTTTTTCACTTCCTGCTCAGGCAGGTGACAATATCCTGATTGCTGCAGCATCGAATCTGAGATTTGCGATGCATGAGATCTGCCAGGATTTTCAGGAGGTGAATCCCTCTATTCAGACGAAGGTGTCATATGGTTCTTCAGGCAACTTTTTTGCACAGATAAGCCAGGGAGCGCCTTTTGACATTTTTTTCTCTGCGGATGCAACATATCCGGAGCTGCTTGAGAAGGAGGGTTTAACGGCAAAGGAGACGCAAAAAGTTTATGCTGTGGGAAAGATCGTCCTCTGGGTTCCAAAAGGGTCTGAAGTAGATCCTGATACAGGATTGCAGGCCGTTACATTCCCTGCCGTAAAGAAACTGGCAATTGCAAACCCCCGGCATGCACCGTATGGCCGTGCCGCTGAAGAATCACTCCGTTATTATGGCCTGTGGGAGAAAGTAGAAGAGAAACTGATATACGGTGAAAACATTTCACAGGCAGCGCAATTCGTTCATACGGGAGCTGCTGACGCGGGAATAGTTGCCATGTCTCTGGCGATCTCACCAAAGATGTTAGATGAGGGAAGGTATTGGGT
>CAXMPV010000028.1:0-12772 GCA_964195175.1 uncultured Thermodesulfobacteriota bacterium
GTTGTTTCTCCAAAAATGCTTGCTGAGTTAGTTAAAATCAAGCTAACAATTGGAAGTTCAATCGCAAAAGAAGTATTTGTCGAAATGATAAACACAGGGAAAAGCGCCCCTGTTATAGTTAAGGAAAAGGATTTGACTCAGATAGGAGATTCCAGAGAACTTAATGAGATCGTTGTTAAAATTATAGAAGAGAACCCTAAAGCAGTAGAAGATTATGGGCTGGGTAAAAAAAATGCTTTAGCTTTTTTAATCGGTCAAACAATGAAGATTACCAAAGGCAAAGCAAACCCCAAAATCTTAACGGAATTATTTAAACAAAGATTGTCTTCCATCTCAAAGTAAACCTGCTATCCTATACATCCTTAGCTTGAATAGTTTTTCTGTTATTTCCTTGTGCTCTATTTATTGCTTTGTCTATTAAATCGTAAACCGTATTGCTCAATTCACCAATGAATTCTCCAGAAGTATTACAATCATTGCTTTTGACATATTCTCTGATCTTGCTAGCGACGACAAGTACGTCTCTGTCCTTTTTTTTTGCTTTCTTTGCCATCTTTTTCTCCTTAGAATTAGTTAGGTCTAAAATACTTCGGGATAGTACCAAAAAAGCTAGAGAAGTCAAGCGCTTTTATTACAAAGAATTTGTGATATAAATTTAATAATTGTTATGAATGTTCGAGAAGAAATATTATCTAATGTCAGTAAAATTGTGATAAAGATTGGAACCCGTGTGCTTACAAATGAGGATGGGTTGCTGGATAAGAATCGAATCATGGAGCTGTCGAAGCAGGTTGTCGATCTTCGCTTAAGGGGTTTTAGTGTGGTTATTGTGAGCTCAGGTTCAATCGGGGCTGGTATTGGTGCGTTGGGCCTCCAGAAAAGGCCAGGCTTTCTCCCAGAGCTCCAGGCTGCCGCTGCAATTGGTCAGGGGAAATTAATAGAGATTTATAATAAATGTTTTGAAAAACATGGATACCATGCGGCGCAATTACTACTAACTAGGCAGGATTTTGAAGATCGTCAGAGATATCTAAACACATGTAACACTTTGCACTCGTTATTAGATTTCAAGATAATTCCGATTATTAATGAGAATGATACTATCTCGGTGGAAGAGATAACATTTGGTGATAACGATATTCTTTCCGCACTGGTTACGAATTTATTACGAGCTGATTTGCTTATCCTTTTGTCTTCTGTGGATGGGCTATACACCACTCCTCCAACTTCCGGTAAGAAGTGTCGCGTTTTATCTGTTGTGGATTCTATATCGGACGATATTAAGAAGCTTGCATTCAAGCAAAAGACTAAAGAGGGTGTTGGCGGTATGGAGAGCAAGCTTGAGGCTGCCAATATTGCAACCGGTTCAGGAGAGGCAGTGATAATCGCTAACGGGATGCAGTCAGGAATATTGTCTAAAATTATGAACTATGATGATGTGGGTACGTTATTTGTTCCATATAACAAGAAGATCACAAGTCGTAAACGATGGATCGGTTTTACTGTAAAACCCAAAGGAAGGGTTTATATAGATGAAGGTGCGTTAGGCGCTATACAAAAGAAAGGCAAAAGCCTGCTGCCATCTGGTGTGGTAAAAATTGATGGAAAGTTTGTTAAGGGGGATGTTGTTTCTATAGTAGATGCGGTCGAGAATAAAGAAATTGCCAGAGGCCTAATGAATTATTCAGATGATGAGGTTCGGAAGGTTAAAGGGCTTCGCACCTCTTTAATAAGGAAAACTCTGGGCTATAAACCATATGATGAGATAATACATCGTGACAACATGGTTTTATTATAAGGGTCTTATCATGGGTGTCGTTTTCTTAGATTATTGGCAAAATAGCATGTAGGGTAGTCTTTTAAGCCTGTTTATTGCAATAAGCCCAAGTCTAAAATCATGTCATCGAAGGACTGCTTGGCTGCATAAATTTGGCATTGTGCTTCTGGCACTGGTTTTGTTAATGTGCTTTGCTGCTGATTAAAAAGCATATATCGGGGCTTGATGAAGAGGCATGCTTAGTAGTCTAAGAAATTCTTTATCAGTTTTGATCCTTGTACAGTAAGGAAGGATTCAGGGTGGAATTGTACTCCTTCTAAAGGGATTTCCTTGTGCCTTATGCCCATTATTTCATCGTCATCGGCAAATGCGGTGATCTCAAAAGAATCTGGCAACGTCTCTTTGTTTACTATAAGAGAGTGATAGCGGGTGGCTTCAAAGGGGTTCGTCAGCCCATTGAATATTGTTTTGTTGTCATGGTGTATCATGGATGTTTTGCCGTGCATTATTCTTCTTGCCCGTATGATTTTTGCCCCGAATGTATATGCGATGCATTGATGCCCCAAGCAAACACCTAATATTGGAACTTTTCCTGCAAAATCCTTAATTACAGAATTAGATATACCTCCTTCTTTCGGGGTGCACGGTCCAGGTGAAATGATTATATGACTTGGGCTCTTCTTTTCAATCTCCGCAATAGTAATCTTGTCATTTCTAGCGACTTCTATATCTGTACCAAAGGCGCCAATCTGCTGTACGAGATTGTATGTAAAAGAATCATAATTATCTATTAATAATACCAATTTAAGATTATCTTGATTTTGCGATTGATAGGATTGTAAACAATATAATTTGTTGTAACTTTTCTGGGGATTCTCATGCAGTCATTGATAAAAATGAGTCTAGCAGAATTTTTTATATTGTCAAATACTTATCTTAATAAATAGCCTTGTAGGAACTACTTAGAGAAACTTAAAAACAAAAATGAACTTGACAAAAAAGCTCTTTTTGTTATTATCTGTTTTCTTTGACTATATTGTTGGAGGCATATTGCTTCTGGTGCCTTAGAAATGATTAAAAGGCTGGAAATATTCTTTACCATAGTAGTTGCACTAGAGTCTATATCAATGGGATTAATGGAATTTAAATGAAGTGAGCACGAGGGGATTTCTAATAATTGGAGTTGTTTCAGGTCGTTATAGAAAAGTGGGATTTTGCCCACTTTTTTTTTTAAAAGCATTGGAAAAAATTAAATGGATAATGAGAGTTTATTAAGGTTAGTAGAGTTATTACACAAAGATAAGGATATTGACAAAGATATTGTGTTTCAGGGCATAGAAGCCGCCTTAGAATCTGCTACCAGAAAACATTTGAAAACAAGCGAGCCGATTTCAATTAATATCGACAGGGAGACCGGGGATATTGTGGCAATGCAGGGAGAGCAGGAAATAGATCTTTCTGATTTGGGAAGAATAACTGCTCAAACGGCCAAACAGGTGATAATTCAGAAAATTAAAGAAGCAGAAAGAGATGTTATTTACAATGATTATGCTGATAGAAAAGGTACAATAGTAAGCGGCATGGTGCAACGATTTGAAGGGCCTACCATAATCATAAACCTTGGTAAAACTGAGGGATATCTTCCGAAGTCAGAGCAAATTAGCAATGAATTCCATCGACCAGGGGAGAGAGTAAGATGTATAGTTGGCGAGGTGAAGAAGGCTGGCCATAGGGTGAAAATTTTGCTTTCGAGGACTCATTCTAATTTTGTGAGACAACTTTTTGAGCTGGAAGTGCCGGAAATACCTGAGAAGATTGTTGAAATAAAAGGTTTGGTGAGAGAGGCTGGTTATAGAACTAAGATAGCCGTATTCTCAGAGGATCCTAATGTCGATTGTGTAGGTGCGTGTGTTGGCGTGAGAGGGACAAGAATAAGAAATATTGTGGATGAATTGAATGGAGAGAAAATAGATATTATTCGTTGGGATGAAGAGCAGGAAGTTTTTATTCCCAATACTCTGAAACCTGCCGAAGTTACTGGGATTCTGCTGTCTCCGGAGAATCAAGTTGCAACAGTTGTCGTTCCGAACGATCAGCTTTCATTGGCTATTGGCAAAAGAGGACAGAATGTAAGACTTGCATCAAAATTAGCAGGTTGGGATATCGATATAATTACAGAAGTCGAGTTGGAACGTGAGCGTGAGCGTGAGGAGTCAGGCGGCTCAGCAGAGGAAGACGCAGGCGAAACAATTTCGAGTGAAGATGATGCTGGCAGTGAAGTCGAAGAAGCAAGTCTAACTGAAAATGCTGGCAGTGAAGTCGAAGAGGCAAGTCTAGCTGAAGATGCTGGCAGTGAAGTTGAAGAGGCAAGTCTAACTGAAGATGCTGGTGGCGAAGAAGTCGAAAAATAAATACTAATTAGTGGCGCTATTCTGGGAGTATTACTTTATATATGGTAAGAATTAATAAGCTGGCAAAAGATTTAGGTTTCAAAAATAGCTTTTTGATAGAAAAGTGTCAAGAGTATGGTTTTGCAGATATTAAGCACCATGCGAATGCTTTGACAGATGAACAAGTTAGCCTATTGCGCAGTAAATTAGTGGACGGAGCTGGGCAAAGTGTTTCTGTTAAAGAAAAACCTGACACTCCTGAGGCCAAAAAGGTAGGTGCTAAGGAAGGAGATACTGACGCTACTAAGGCTGTTCCTAAAGATGCAGACACCACAAAGCCTGTTTCTAAGGACGCAGATGCAACAGCTGTGCGGAGACGTATTCCCCTATGGAAGCAAAAGGCGAGAGAAGACTTAATTAAAGGTAGATGGAAAGAGGTTACAAAAGTTTCGCAACAAAAAAGGCCTCGGAGATTTGAAAAACGCACAAAGGAAGCGCCTAAAGAAACAGTAGCTGTTCAGCCGAAGGAAAAAGAGAGTAAGGTCGCGGTAGAGTTGCCTGCAACAATTAAAGATGTGTCTGCGGCTTTAGGAGTAAAAGCTGGAGATATAATTTCGAAGTTGCTGATTGGTCATAATATTTTTGCTACGATAAATCAGGGTTTAGATGGTGAGCTTATTGAACTGCTAGGTATTGAATATGGTGTTGAGATTGAGTTGAAGCAGGCAAAAGAGGATGAAGACGAATTTTCACTAGAAGAGACCGTTGACCGGGAAGAAGATTTTGCGACAAGGGCTCCCATAGTAACTTTTCTTGGTCATGTAGATCATGGAAAGACTTCCTTGCTTGATAGTATTAGAAAAACAGATAATGCCTCTTCTGAAGCTGGCGGAATTACACAACACATAGGAGCCTATCGTGTGGAAACAAACGGAAAGTCAGTTGTTTTTCTGGATACGCCGGGACATGAGGCTTTTACTGCCATGAGGGCAAGAGGGGCAAATGTCACAGATCTTGTGGTGCTGGTAGTTGCGGCAGATGATGGAGTGATGCCTCAAACAGAGGAGGCGATAAATCATGCACGTGCGGCAAATGTACCTATTTTAGTGGCTATAAATAAAGTAGATAAGCCAGAGGCAAATGTGCAGAAGGTAAAGCAGCAGCTTGCATCTTTGGAATTGAATCCTGAAGAATGGGGCGGTAAGGTTCAGATGATTGAAACCTCTGTTGTTACCAAGATCGGGCTTGATACGCTTCTGGATGGACTGTTGTTGGAAGCTGAGATTTTGGAGTTAAAGGCTGTTCGCAAGAAACCGGCCAGGGGCATTGTGCTGGAGGCGCATGTTCATGAGGGTAGAGGTATTATTGCAAACCTGTTGGTGAGAGAGGGTACATTGAAGCGTGGCGATATTGTCCTTTGTGGTCAGACATATGGCAGGGTGAGGGCTATATATAATGATCATGGAAAAGAGATAAAAGAAGCCGAGCCATCAACGCCAGTTGCGATATCCGGGTTATCAACTTGCCCTGAAGCAGGCGACAAATTTTACAGTATTAAGGATATTCAAAAAGCCAGAGAAATTGCTTCAAAACGAGAAAGAAAAATGCGGGAAGTGGCGCTGTCTGGCCGTCAACATGTTACATTGGACAATCTTTATAAGAAGATTGAAGACGGTCAGGTCAAGGAAATCAAGGTGATCTTAAAGGCAGACTTTAAAGGTTCTGTTGAAGTACTTAAGAAATCATTGGAAGATATCTCGACTAAGGAAGTCAGAACCAGGATCTTGCATAGTGGTGTTGGTGGGATTACGGAGACAGATATTTTACTTGCAGATGCTTCCGATGCAATAGTTATTGGATTCCATGTTGTTCCTGAAGATAAGGCAAAAATACTTGCAGAATCATGTGGTGTGGATGTTAGATTGTATAAGATCATCTATGATGCAACAAACGACATAAAAGCCGCCCTGGAGGGGCTGTTGGAGCCAGACAAGATTGAAGAGACGCTTGGTAGCGTTGAGGTTAGGAAGTTATTTAAGGTATCGAAGATAGGAAATATCGCAGGTTGTTATGTGAAAAGTGGTAAGATATTGAGGAATTCACAGATAAGACTCATAAGGGATAGCGTAGTCTTATATGATGGTAAAATTGCGACCTTAAGAGTTGTAAAGGACGATGCAAAAGAAGTTAGAGCCGGATTTGAATGTGGTCTTAGGATTGCGGGTTTCGATGACATAAAAGTAGATGATATAATAGAATCTTATGAAATTAAGCATATAGCACGCACCTTGGACTAAGGAATGGATAATACAAGGTAAAATTAAGAATAAGAACAATTATTATGATCGTAGGTACTTTATGCATTAAGGTTGCGATGAGAGGTTCGCGCTTCTTAAAAGATAAACGATGCATAATTAAAAGTTTAAAGAACAGGATCAGAAACAAATTTAATGTTTCAGCTCCTGAAACAGGTTCGTAGGATAGCCTTAGGTGTTCAGAAATCAGTGTGGCAATGGTGGGAACAGATAGGCAATACGTTAACAGTTCATTATCTTCGCTTATAAATTTCTTCCGTTTTTTTCCACAGATAGAATTAGTTGATTATGATCTGGACTTGTTTTAATTATAAAGGATCATGACGAGAAGATTGGAAAAGGTTAAAGGGCTGATTGAGCAGGAGATCAGCAAGGTTATCTTGTATAAACTGCAGGATCCAAGGATAAACCTTGCGGCAACATTGACAAGAGTAGAACCATCTCCTGATCTAAGAGCGGCAAAGGTCTATGTGTCAATCAAAGGTGATGAGTCGACACAAAAGGATATCTTATATGCCTTGAGACGTACAAAGGGCTATATACAGTCTGAAATAGCATCACATTTGCAGTTGAAAAATACTCCGTCTTTGACCTTTTATCTTGATGAGGGGAAAAAGAAGGGTGGGCATGTTTTAGAATTAATAGAAAAAGCAATTAAAGAAGATAATGTTGAGGGAGATATGAATAAGTTAAGTTTTGGCTTACCAAAAGGCAGTTTACAGGAATCTACAATTAGTATGATGAAAAATGCTGGATACAAGGTCTATGTAAGCAGTAGATCATACTATCCGTCAATTGATGACGATGAGATGTCGGTCAGATTGATCCGTCCTCAGGACATGGCTCGTTATGTTGAGAAAGGGATTATAGACGTAGGCCTTACGGGACAGGACTGGGTGGAAGAGGCTGGTGCTGATGTCATGTGTGTGGAGAAGCTGGTCTATGCAAAACAGCAGTTAACAAAAGTTCGTTGGGTTTTGGCGGTGCCAGAGGATTCTCCTATTCAATCCGTAGGTGATCTTCAAGGCAAGAGAATATCAACAGAGCTCGTAAATGTTACTAAAAAATACCTTGAGGAAAATGGTGTTAATGCGGAGGTTGAATTTTCGCATGGCGCAACAGAGGCGAAGACGCCAGACCTTGTTGATGCCATTGTTGAGTTGACAGAAACTGGTAGCAGCTTAAGAGCCAATAAACTGCGCATTGTTGATACCGTGACAGAATCTGCTACGGTATTCATTGCGAACCGCAAATCATGGCAAGATCCCTGGAAACAGAAGAAGATAGAAAACCTGGCAATTTTATTTCATGGCGCAATCATTGCTCGTGATAAGGTTGGGCTGAAAATGAATATCTCAAAAGAGGGTTTAGATACCTTACTGGAGAAGTTACCTGCATTGAGAACACCTACCATTTCTCCGCTTTCAGGAGATGCAGGATATGCTATAGAAACAGTAATGGATGAATCAGTGGTTAGGAACATTATTCCTGAATTGAAACGAGTTGGTGCGGAAGGGATAATTGAATATCCGCTCAACAAAGTGATACTCTAATAAACGTTGACCTTTGTCCTGCTTATAGCAATTCTGTTACACATAGAGTATAAAAATGATTATGAATTTGCAATAAGGTATTATGCCCTTACCTTTCATAAATATAATATTGTCATAGAGGTATCGCATGCCGAAAACAAAAATTATCATTTTACTGCTTTTTGTATCTGCTTTTACACTCTTGTGTAAAACTACTTTTGCCAAATCCCTGAAAAACAGTGAAAATAATATTTTGCTGCACGATAGTACAGAATCTTATGTGGATTTTTGTACAGGATTTTATCTAATGCTGGATCACCGCTGGGAAGATGCAATTGTGTTTCTTGAAAAAACATTGCGAACAAATCCAAATGCCGAAAGGATACACAATTATTTAGCTACCTGTTACTTTCAGTTGAATAAAAAAGATGAAGCCATTCTACATATTGAAAGAATCGCACAATTAAAACCTGATGATTTTAGTATCCATTATACGCTTGGAAATATTTACGCGAGTGATGGTAATGTAAATGGAGCTATTTCAGAATACGAACGTGCTAATTCTTCGGTAATTGAAGGTGTAGATAAAAGTTTTGTATCTGATATGCTGCATCGCCTGGCAAATAATTATTTAAAAACAGGAGACATAGATAATGTGGCAAGCATATATGAGAAAATCCTTGATTTGGAATTAACGAATGAACCGGTTACCATTCGTTATAATCTCGGACAGATTTATGTTGATACGAAGAGGATTGCGGATGCTATAAAAGAGTTTATTAAAGCCAAACAATACAGCCCTCATTCTGAGCCAATAAGCTTCTATCTCGCATTGTGTTATGAAGAATTGGAGGATTATGATAGTGCGATTGCAGAACTTGAATCTTTTATTGAGTATGATCCTGATGCCTGGCTTATGCGTATTAACTTGTCAAATATTTATGATAAAGTAAAGCAATATGAGAATGCAGGATTAGAGAGAGAAAAGGCCTTCGTGACATTGGAAGAAAGTGTCACCAGGGGGAGTACGGGTTTGAGAGGATATATTACTTTAAGCCAACTTTACCAGAGAAAAGATAAGAATAATAAAGCGGTAGAGGTACTGAAAACTGCAATATCAAATGGTATAAATAATGAAGATGATGGGTCTCTAAGTGAAATCCACTTTATGCTGGCCAATATATATTATGAAATGAATAATCATAAGAATGTGGTAGCGGAATTGAAAAAAGTATTAAAAATAGATCCTGATAACCCTCAGGCAAATAATTTTCTGGGATTTTTCTTAATTGAACGGGGAGAGGAATTAGGCAAGGCAATAAATATGATCAAAAAAGCCTTGAGTGCTGATTCTGAGAACGCTGCATATCTTGATAGCCTGGGATGGGCGTATTATAAATTAGCAAAAGAAGATGATGGTGGAAAGATAGTATTTGCATTGCAGAAACTCATTGAGGCATCAAATTTTGCCAAAGATCCAGAAATTATGGGTCATATAGGCGATGTATATTATTCTCTCGGATATTGGGAAAAGGCACAGAGTCAATGGGAAGGCGCCTTGGATTTATGGAAAAAATCAGAAGCAGAAGTACCTTCGCATTTAAGATATGAAACTGCCCGTGAGTTAAAAGCTAAGAAATCAATTCGTGACCGACTTGATAAGATTCAATCTTTAAAAGTGGTAGAAAGCTCAATAAAAATGTTGAAGTCGGGAAAAAGAGTTGTTAGTAACAATGTTCTGTAGTATGAAGAATATAACGATTATATGTAAATAATGGAAGGTGATAAGTAATGTCAGGACATTCTAAGTGGTCAACTATAAAGCATAAGAAAGGAGCGGCAGATGCAAAGAGGGGTAAGATATTCTCTAAGCTTGCAAAGGCCATTACCTCCGCAGCCAGGCAGGGTGGTGGAAACCCTGATATGAATTTAAAGTTACAGTATGCAATCGATAGCGCTAAAGCTGAGAATATGCCTAAGGACAATATTGAACGGGCAGTGCAGAAGGGCGCAGGAGCATTAAGCGCTGATACAATTCTTTATGAATGCCTTTACGAAGGTTACGGATCCAGTGGCGTTGCTGTTATGGCAGAAATATTAACTGACAATAAGAACAGGACCGCGGCAGAGATAAGAAAGGTTTTTGAACGGTCCGGAGGGAACCTTGGTGAGTCGGGTTGTGTGGCGTGGATGTTTCAGCAGAAGGGAGTGATAACTGTTGATTCCGGAGAGATTGAGGAAGATAAGCTGATGACGCTCGTTCTTGATGCGGGGTGTGACGATTTACACGTAGAAGACGGAAAATATGAGATTGACTGCGAGGTAAAGGATTATCATAATGTTAAAAAGGTGTTGGAGGGTGAGGGGATAAAAATAGAATCATCTGAGATAAGTTGGGTCCCAAGTACGCTTATCGAGCTTGATGAGGCAAAAGGCAGGAAGATCATTACCCTTATGGAAAGATTAGAGAATCATGATGACGTGCAGAATATTTATGCTAATTTTTCGCTTCCGGAAGGCTTCCTGGCAGAGTTATGATCTTCAGGTTCGGGAGCTTTCTGCTCTTCATCTGAAATATCTTTCTTCCCGGTAGTTTTCTTCTTTTCCTCTTTAATGTTCAGCAATTCGAGGATTCGTTCGGCTTCCAGTACTTCCTCTTCTTCAAGCTTTTTGGCGAGCAGGTCCAGTTTGCCTCTGTTCTTCTCAATCATAGACTTGGCTTTCGCGTAAGAATCCTTGATGATTTTAGTTACTTCTTTATCAATTTCTATTGCCGTTTGTTCGCTGAACTCTTTTTCCTGTACAAGATCATGCCCCAGAAAGACATTGCCAGATTGTCTTCCGAATGTTTGAGGGCCGAGAGTGCTGCTCATACCAAATTTACACACAAGGCTCCTTGCCATTTTTGTTACTCTTTCCAGGTCGTTTTGAGCTCCGGTGGATAACTCATTAAAGGCAACTTCTTCAGCGGCACGTCCTGCAAGAAGGACGCACAAAGTATCTCGTATTTCAGATTCTCTTGTTAAATATTTGTCCTCACTAGGCAGTTGTAATGTATAGCCTAGTGCAGCTGCTCCTCGTGCAATAATAGAAACCTTGTGTACCGGATCGGTATTAGGCAATAGTGCCGCTACTAGGGTATGGCCTGATTCGTGGTACGCGACAATGCTCTTTTCTTCTTCACTTATTACCCTGCTTTTTCTTTCAGGTCCGGCAATAACTCTTTCTATCGACTCTTCAAGCTCAGACATTTCTACAAATTTTTTGTCACGACGTGCAGCAAGTAATGCAGCCTCATTGATGACATTTGCCAGGTCGGCACCTGAAAAGCCGGGAGTACGTTTTGCGATGGTATTAAGGTTTCCATTCGGTTCTAATTTAACATCCCTAGCGTGTACCTTTAATATCTCTTCTCTTCCAATCAGATCAGGCCTGTCTACAGTTACCTGTCTGTCAAATCTTCCCGGTCGAAGCAATGCGCTATCGAGAACGTCAGGTCTGTTTGTGGCTGCAATGATAATTACGCCACTGTTTGAACTGAAACCATCCATCTCTGCTAACAGCTGATTTAGTGTCTGTTCCCGTTCGTCATGGCCACCGCCTAAGCCGGCGCCTCGTTGCCTTCCGACGCTATCAAGTTCATCAATAAAGACTATGCAAGGGGCTTTCTGCTTGGCCTGTGCGAACATGTCACGCACTCTTGCGGCTCCCATTCCAACAAACATCTCTACAAAATCAGATCCGCTTATTGAGAAGAAAGGTACTCCTGATTCACCTGCAACTGCTTTTGCAAGGAGTGTTTTTCCTGTCCCCGGTGGTCCTATAAGTAAGACTCCTTTCGGGATCTTGCCTCCAAGTTTTTGAAATTTTTGAGGGTACTTTAAAAATTCTATTATTTCTTCAAGCTCTTCCTTCGCTTCGTCACATCCGGCTACATCAGCAAAAGATGTTTTCTTTGCATCTTCTGCGGCATACAGTTTAATCTTTGCCTTTCCGAACGAAGCAAAAGGGCTTCCCATCCCTCCCATTTTCTTTGATATGAAAAACCAGGCGATTCCAATAATTAAAAATGGAAAAATCCACCACATAATCATATTTCTCAGAAAATTATTCTCTACCTCTCCCTTGAACTCAACATTTTTATCTTCTAATTCGTTGACCAGTTCGATATCTTGAACGGGCACAGTAATGAAGGCAACGGGTTTGTTTTGTTCAGATGTCGCACTTTCATAATGGCCCTTGATTACTTTTTCTCCTACAGTACAATCAACTATCTTACCTTCACTTAAATACTCTCTAAATTGGCTGTAAGTGATTTCACCGGCTTTAGGCAACATAAACATCTGTATGATGTACAGAACAACTAGAAAAAGGAGTAGATATCCTATGGAAAAACTAGTTTTTTGTGGTTTTGTTTTTTTGGGTGATTGTCCCGGATTTTCTTGTCTTTGTTCTTCATTTAATTCCTGATTGTATAAGTGGTTGCGACATTTTATGTATCTATGATCTGTATAAAATTACAAACCTGAATTATATGAGAATATCGGTTTTAAGTCAAAGTAATAAATTAGTGGATTATTCTTCGGGCTCTATCTATAAGTAGTGGCCTGTTATTAATCTTTCATTGAAAACCTATATACATGGAATGTGGATGGCTTTATCTAAATATTAAAATGGCCAGTCTTTAATTCTAGGAATGACTGTCATTCGTTATTGGATGATAGCTTTAAAGTAGGGTAAGAACTCTAGGAGTAGACT
>CAXMPV010000029.1:0-12757 GCA_964195175.1 uncultured Thermodesulfobacteriota bacterium
CTGTTCATATTCAGATGTCGTTATATGTGTTACTATTATCCGATGAGTACCCTGCTCTATCTTTGCTAACTCGTCCTTCAAACTATAATTATCTGAAACCAATAATATGTTAATAGGCTTTATTTCATTAATTATTGCGTAAGCAGTATTATCAACTAAAAGAAAATCATCCGTCTGTATACTTGCTTTTAAGATACCGGGTGCGTTAAGATTCATCACACTTAGTGTCTTTTGTTCATTACCTGCTAATTCGAATTCTTCATCCATTATTATTTCATCGTTCAGGAAAACATTCAACCTGACCGTTTTAATATCATTTGAATAGTTTTCAATTGTGGCATAAGCTTCACGCTCCGTGTAATCTTTAAACATATCCTGATATACATCCAGAGATGTAATGGCAACGTTTGCAGATTCCTCTCCAAACGTAATAAATTTTATATTTCCAGACTTTAAATTGGTAAAGTTTATTGAAGATGCCGATCTGTCTGTCAACACATACATCTCTCCTCTTTCAGTATTTTTGAGAAACGAAACTCCCAGACTCACCCCCTCATCAAGATTTGTTCCGGTATCCGTTGGCATTAAGTCGTTAATTGTTTTATTTAATCTTGTTTTATCATCAGTGAAGTCGCTGACAACTCTGGATGAATAATTTGAAGAAATAACCATCATCTTATCCCATTGTCCCAATTTACCTATCATTTTAAGAGCTTGAGATCTGGCCATGTCAAAACGTGCTTCGTCGCCTTCAACGGTTTGCATGCTTGCTGATGAATCAACGACAAGCACAATATTTTTTCCGGATATATTAATTATGCTGGATTTAAGGTATGGCTTTGCCAGAAAGAATACCAGAAGCAGTATGAGGAGTGTTTGCAGCACGAAAAGCATGTCTACCTTGAACACCTTGCTCCGTACAGTATCCTCCTTCAGTATGTCCCATGGAATCAGACTCGACACATGCACTATATTCTTCTTTTTATTAAAAATATAGAGAAATACTACCAGTCCGATTGATGCTAAATAGCCAAATGCAAGTAAATTTAGAAAACCCATAAATTATCTGTTTTTGTTATTGTGATACCGCATGAGCGGGAAATAACTAATTTATCTTATGAACCCGATTCTCGGTAGTACACGCAGGATAAAATCTTCAAAATTTATGTTTGTTTTTGCTAGTGAATAAACAATTCTGTTTATCCGACAGAAGCGACTCAGTCGCTGGTTATGTTCTTCCATCGCAGCTTTATATTTTTTTCTATTTGCTTCTGAAAAATTAATATTCATCTTTTGGTTTGTTTCAACATCTATCACCTGATTCTTGCTTCCTTTGCCAAAAGGATCAAGTTCAGTTTCTCCCAGAATTTGTATAACCTTAATATCAAAATTCTTGAATCTTAAGTAATTGAATCCCTTGGTATAAACTTCCGGCTTCATCATAAAATCAGAGATGACAACAACCGTACCTCTTCTCCCTTTTACTTCGTGTATATACTTTGAAATATAGTTAACAAAATCCAGCTCACCTCGTGGTATAAGTTTTTTTAAAAAATCTGCTATCACAAATATATTCTCTTTTTGCTGAAAAAAAGGTGTTCTATTTTGAGAAATTTTATCTGTATTGACCATTGTTGCCAATCTCACACTATTCTTGCTTGATAATGCAATATAGCTCAGGGCGATTACCAGATCTTTTGCATAATCAAATTTCTTGTCTTCTTCAGGAAACAACATCGATCTACTCACATCGAATAATATGTGAACTGATAATTCCTCTTCTTCCTTAAAGGTCTTTATTAGTAGCTTGTCGAGACGTCCATAAATATTCCAATCAATATACCGGAAGTCATCTCCTGGCATGTACTCTTGATAATCGGCAAATTCTATACTGGTACCTTTCTTGTTAGCGGCCTCGTAATTACCCTTCCTTACCCCACCATATGTTTTTTTACACTCCAGGCAAAGGGAATCAAGTTTTTTCAGGAATTTGGAGTCAAAAATATCTCCAAGCATATAACTGACCTCACTATTCTCTCGATAAAATCTTTATATACAACATACCGTTTAAGGACAAAAAATAAATTAAATATGATTTGATCTATTTCTCTAATTTTTCTAATATTTTCTCAATGATATGCTGTGACTTAATATTATCTGCATCAGCCTCAAAATTCAAAAGCAACCTATGATTTAGCGCCGACACAGCAACCTTCTTTACATCTCCCTCATATATGTTTGGCCTACCATCTAAAAGAGCATTTGCCTTGGCTGCTAAAGTCACAGCCTGTGCACCACGTGGTCCAGCCCCGTATGTTACATATCGCCCTACAAGATCTGAAATATTATCCCCACCAGAAGCAGAATCAAGAACGTCTTTGTTGTCAGGATGAGTTGCCAATATAATACCGGTAATATAGTCTTCCATCTCTGACGAAACCAGGACTTCACGTACCAGTTTTCTCATCTCAGCAACCCTTGCAACTGCAGACCCAGAATCAAATACAGGTTGGATAGTGTAGCTTTCATTTATTGTTGTTTGTCTCAGGATTTTTTTAAGTTCTTCAAACTTTGGAAAAGCTATGTTCAATCTGAAGAAAAACCTGTCCATCTGCGCTTCAGGCAGAGTGTAAGTCCCTTCCATTTCAATCGGATTCTGAGTAGCCATAACAAAAAATGGCTCTCTCAATCCGTGTGTCTTTCCCGCAACGGTAACCTGTCTTTCCTCCATGGCTTCCAGCATGGCTGATTGCGTCTTTGGTGTTGCACGGTTAATTTCATCTGCAAGCAAAATATTAGTAAAAAGAGGGCCAGGTCTAAATTCAAACTCTTTTCTACCGTCACCCCTTTCCACAACAATCTGAGTACCTGTTATGTCTGCAGGCATCAAATCAGGTGTAAACTGTATTCTCTTAAAATCAAATCCGAGCGCTTTGCTTAAAGACTTAACAAGAAGAGTTTTTCCCAGACCGGGAACACCTTCAAGAAGAACATGCCCCTTTGAAAAGAAGGCCATTAAGATCTGTTCAACAATAACCTTGTTTCCTACTATTACCTTGGCAATTTCTTCAGTTATACTATTAAAATCTGTTTTGAACCTGCCTATCTCTTCTTTTATATCGCTTACTTCCTCACTTCTCTCTTTTTTTGTCACTTTTTACTCCTTGCCAGAATGAATCTTCTTGATAATATCTTCATATTCTAAAGGTATTGAAGTCTTCCTTATTGCATCGTCTTCCGCCTGCTCTTCACTACGTTTTACTGTATCATCATAACCTACTGAGGGAAGTTTCCTTCTCTTTCTAGAAGGTTTACCCTTACCGGTAGATACTGTCTCTCTCAATGTCCCAAGTTCGTCTTCTTCTCCCTCTATTCTCATGTTCATATTTTCCGTATTTCCCGGTAATTCTTTTCTCTCCGGTTCAGAAGAATATAACTCTTCTCCCGGTTTATCTCCAACAGGAACATCTTTTTCGTCAGTACCTGCCATTTTCTCTCCTGACAGTTTCTTTCTATTGCTCTTTGTTTCTTCATGTTGTAACGCATTTTGCTCTTCCTGGCTATTACTATCCTCCAAACCGTCTTTGGAATCCATTCCCATCTCCTTCTCCAGGGCAGAAATCTGAGAGGACAAACCAGTCATCTGATCTGCTATTTTGCTCTTCAAATCAGAGCCGCTCTGCATTCCTCCTTTACCGCCTTCGCTATTACCCTGCTTTTGCCCTGCTTGTTTCTGCATTGAATCCCCAAGACCTTCAGCAGATTCACCTTGACCAGTATTCCCACTTTCTCCAGCCATTTGAGAAGAGGTTTTATCACCGGGTTCTTCACCTTTACCACCTTCAGCTCCTTTTGAACCCTGCTGTTGCTGGGAAGTTTTTGAGCCTCCCGGTTCTTCTCCTGCTTCGTTACCTTCTCCATCTGCGGTCATAGCGCCCCCAACACTTTGTGATTCGCCTTGACCACCCGATCCATCTTGAGCAGTTTGTTCGGGATCTTCCGATTCTGCCCCTGGCTTTATATCCTGACCGGATGCGAGATTATCACCATCAGAATCTTGAGTTTCTCCCTCACCTTCCTTACCTTTTTCAGCCGCTTGTTCGGAACCATCTGAACCGGCCCCTGACTCTTTATCATGACCGGACGCAAGATCAGATTCTCCCGATTCTTGTGTTTCTCCTTGATCGTCCTGGCCCTTTTGTCCCGTTTGTTCGGAACCATCTGAACCGGCTCCTGACTCTTTATCCTCACCGGACCCAGGTTCAGCACCTCCCGCGTCTTGAGCTCCACCATGATCTCCCTGGCCCTTTTGTCCCGTTTGCTCAGAACCATCAGATCCCGCACCGGACTCCTTATCTTGACCGGTTTCCTGCATATTCTCTGCATCAATACCAGATGAGGTTGATTGTCCATCACTCGTTGACTTACTATCTGTTTTTCCCGTATCAGACCTATCTTTTTGTTCTCCTTGTGCTAATTGATCCTTACTATCCCTACCGGAGTCTTGTTGTTGAGGATCTGACTTCTGTTCTTTGCCTGCTCCAGAAGAGGAGGATTCTCCTCCGGTTTCTTTTTCATCACTTCCAGTCTGTGCATCTGACGTTTC
This sequence comes from uncultured Thermodesulfobacteriota bacterium, assembly GCA_964195175.1. Lineage (GTDB taxonomy): Bacteria > Planctomycetota > Brocadiia > Brocadiales > Scalinduaceae > Scalindua. The sequence continues at coordinate 4,607 of CAXMPV010000029.1, forward strand.
AGGTTGTTTGCCTTGTCCACTATCTGACGAACCTGACTTCTGTTCCTTCTGGCTCTGACTCATTTCTGAATTATCCCTTCCGGTTCCAGACTCTATATCACTGCCTGATGCTGTCTCAGCTTCACTCTTTTCAGGATCTCCCTGACCGCCCTGACCGTCTTGGGTTGTTTGTCCACCACTGGTTGATTTACTATCTGTTTTTCCGGTATCAGAGGTCTCTCCCTGTTGCCCGGCTCCTTTTTCTCCACTTGCAGGTTGTGTATCAGATTGTCCCTTTTGTTTACCTTGTCCGCTATCTGATGAACCAGATTGCTGTTCCTCTGGACTCTGACTCATTTCTGAACCATCTTTTCCTGCACCAGACTCAGTATCTTTACCGGAATCTACCTCAGAACCAGTTGTCTTTTGCGAATCGCTTTGACTATCTTGACCATCTTGAGATTTTTGTTCAGCACCGGCCAGTGAATTATTAGCTACGTCACCTGCATCAGAGGTGTCTCCACTCTGCTGCTGTTGCTGCTGTTCTTGTGGAGACTTATCATTAGAGCTCTGGCTGGAATCCTGTTCTTGAGCTTCTGACGTGTCCTTTTGATCTGAACCGGAAGGAGCAGATTCGGATTTGTTAGTTTGAGAAGATTCCTCTCCTGATTCTCCCTTCTTTTGTTCCTGCTGAGATGAGGACGAAGAGCTTTCTGAAGCGGAAGATTCTTTTTGTTCACTTTCACTTGATTTGTCCTTTGAAGAGTCTCCCTGATCTTCAGCATCCATATCCATTGGAATACTTGGTGATGGCATGTTGTCATTCTTTGGCGGCATTATGAGTTTTAATAGTTTTTGCAATAAGGTAGACTTGGGTAGCTTAAACTCCTGCTCTTTCTTTTCTTTCTCTGCCTGTTTCTCTTCAGGTGTCTTCTCAGCAGGTTCCGGCGTATCCGTTTCTTCCTCTTTTTCTTTGTCTTCCTCTTCTTCTGTATCAGCAGTAGCTGGCCCTTCTTTAGGATCTTCTGTATCTGTCGACTGTTCTGATTTGTCCTTATTGCCATCTGACTGCTTTTTATCTACCTCTGCTGCCTGTTCAGAAGTTTCTTCTTTTTCACCGGTTTCCGGCTCTTTTTTATCCGTTGCTTCTGGTTTTTTGCTCTCAACTTTCTCTTTCGGCACTGGTTTGCCTTCCAGCTGATCCAACTTAGAATTAATATTACTTAATAGATTCGATATTTGACTCTGTAAAGAATCTGATTTTTTCTGCGCCTGTTGTTCTTCTTTGTCAGCTTTAGATAATTTTTCTTCTTTATCCTCTCCTTCAGGCTTCTTTGCTGCTGTTTGTGATTCCGCCTTCTCTTCCTGACTCTTTTCAGGTTGTCCTGTCTTCGCCTCTGCAAGTTTATTGTCTTCTTGTTCTTGCCGAATCCCCTCGGTTTCTTCTTCTTGCTTTATTTCATCATCTTTATCTACAACATTGTCACTTTCTTCGGCTGTATCAATTACCGATTCTTTTACTTCTGTAACTATTTGATCAGGTTCTATTGGATACTTATAAGGCAGGAGTAAGAAAATCAGGAATAATATTAATACTGCTATTAAATACTTAGTTGATCTCGGAAATTTGTGAGGAATGGACTGCTTTATACTTTTATCATCAAGTTTGCTATTGATTTCGTCAACAAGCAGGGCAAGGAATTTATTATTTTCATTCTGCTCGGCGTATTCCAGACCGGTAATAAGGCGCTCCTTAAAACCCATCTTTTTATCCAGTATACTTGCCGCATCAAATTTACCCATCCACTTGGAGAATACAGTATACAGGCTTACAAGGAAATAGATCGTGAACAGAGAGATGAGAATGGTATTAGTATATGGTGGTAGATTGACAAATTTCCGGGCAATTAATGTCGCCAGAGCTACAGACAACCCGATTGTCAAAACAGCGAGAAAGATCTTTTCACATCTGAACGCATTATACCTGTAGCGTGCCTTTTCCAGTTTTTGCTCTATCTGGTCTTTGTAAGAAACCTTGCCTATATTGTCTACTGTTTCATCAGCCGACATGTTGTCTTTCCTGGAAAATTATTAATTCTGTAATACCTAACTCCCCTGATTATATATCTTTAGATAGCATTATGCATTTTTTCATAAAATCTGTAATATTACCAGTTAAAAAATAACCAGAATAGGGAGTTACCTCCTGATTCGCTAGGAATGCAATATTTATTTTGGGTTGTTGATTATAAAGCGAAGTGGCTGACAAGTTAGCTATAGTAAGATGTAAGCCAGACAGACTAATGGTAGGGCTACAACATGTGACGTCCACCGTTACAAAAGATATCGTGAAAATTGAAACATTAATATAAAACCGAGTCTCAAATCCCATCTTTACCCTTTTAAGGTGAAAGATGGGATTAATTAGACAGTAACAAAAAACATCAATATTTCATTCGTAGTGTTCCGGAATCCAGACTTTTTCTTCGTATTCCTGCCAGTAACCGGAAGGCACATTTCTATCTTCATAATGTCCCTCAATTCTTCGATCGCCTTCAATACGCTCTTCAACCCAGACTCTCTCTGCTTTGGATGTATCCACCCACTTTCTCTTCTTTATATACTCATAATGGGCGTCTACTTTATTTTGTCCCTGACCAGAACCTGATTGCCTTTCCAGTTCAAGCTGCCTCCGCAAATCCGCCTTTTCAGCCGCCTCTCTTTCTTTGTCCATATGGTCACCGGCCAGCCCTCCACCCACGGCACCTACGCCTGCACCTATTGCCGCACCCATACCTGCATTACCGGTCAACGCACCAATACCCGCACCCAAGGCAGCTCCAATTCCAGCTCCACCAACAGTTCCTTTTTGTGTTGTCGTCATACAGCCGGTTGTTAAGACTGAAATTGCAGCAACACAAATTACGGCGATAATAATCTTTTTATACATTCGCATCTCTCCTATCAGGGATTTAACGGACTCTTTATGATGTACACTATCTGATACATTTTCTATCTATTATTTGTTCCGGATCGATACTATCAAAAGGCTATAATCTTGTCAATGCATTTTATAACTACTGCTTTTATTAGATGTTAGAACTTAAATCACCAAAATTTTATACATTAATTGATAGACCGTCATATGCCAGTTTAATTCCTGCCGGTAACGATTTATCTGTCTCTTCATGATCTATTTCATGTGCTATATGCGTAAAGTATGTTTGTTTTGGCTTTAACGTTGACACCATTTTTATGGCTTGTTCAATACTGAAATGTTTTTCATGAGGAGTGTTTCTGAGAGCGGCAATAATAAGTAAATCAAGCCCCTTCAGCTTTTCCACAGAATCCTGAGGTATTTGACTTACATCAGTTACATAGGCAAATTTATCAAATCTATAAGCCGTAACCCTTTCCTGCCCGTGTATTACATCAACAGGAATTATTTCCATGCCGGATAGATTAAGGTTCCCTTCAATTGGTATGAGAGTAACTTTTGGCTTACTGCCATTTGAAGTTACTTCCTTGAATGCGTACGAGAACATTCTATATACATTATTTACTGTTTCCTCGGATCCATACACAGGAATATTGGTTTTCCGTTTTCTGTTAAAGTGTCTCAGGTCATCAAATCCCAGAACATGGTCAGCATGAGAATGTGTTAACAGCACAGCATCCAACCTCTTTACCTTATTCTTCAAGCACTGAATACGTAATTCCGTTGCCGCATCTATGAGTATGTTGTATTCCCCTTCCGAGATAAAGATCGAGGAACGCGTTCTGGAATTTTTTGGATTGTCGGACGTACAGACACGACACTCACACCCTACCATTGGTACACCGTATGATGTCCCTGTACCAAGAAAAGTAATTTTCATATCTTTATTGTTCTCCACCTTCCTTTTCGGAAGAGTATATATACGGCAATAGCACGTACTATCCAATCAAGTGCCGCGCCGAACCAAATCCCTGCGAGGCCCCATTCTAGCACAATTCCAAAGATATACGCAACCGGTAAGTGAATGCACAGTGTTCCCACTATCGTTACAATCATGGGACTCAATGTGTCTCCCGCTCCCCGTAAACCACCAGCATATACAATATAAATTGCCAGTGCCGGTTGTTCTATCGCAGCAATCATTATACAATATGCGCTAAGAGCTAAGACGTCCTGCTCCGGATGAAAAATATTTGCCATTGGCTTAGCAAATGCCAGGAATATAAATGCGAAGAATCCCATCAGTGCCAGTGCGATCTGACAATTTTTCCTCATACTCAACCTTGCCAGATCAGGTTTATTCGCACCAAGACTTTGTCCCACAATCGTGGTGGTTGCCACTCCTAGTGCAAATCCCGGCATAAATGAAAGGGCCTCTACCCTGATGGCAATCTGATGCGCGGCAAGTGAAACCGTACCAAGCATGGTAACAATCTTAATAAAAAAGAGATAGCCCATCTGGGTCAGAGATGCATCCAGCGTTGCAGGAAGTGAAATTCTCAAAATTCTTTTAATGATTGTTATGTTTACGTCAACAATATGTTTAAGTCTTATTGTTAAAATACTTTTCCTGCTGAAAAGCCGGTAAAAAATCAGAGATGCACCTATTGTATAAGCGATTGATGTCGCCCACGCGGCCCCGGCTACCTCCATACGCGGAAAGATCCATATGCCGAATATGAGAAGCCAGTTAAATAATATGTTTGCACAATTCATTGCCAGTGTAATCAGCATGGGAGTTCTTGTATCTCCGGCACCCCTGAAGATTGAGGCACCGGTCAGGATAATCAACCGGAAAATAAAGAAACTCAGTACTATTTTGAGGTATTGCGACCCTAGTACAACCACATTTTCCTCAGCACTCATCAAGATAAGTATATTATCGGCAAAGTAAAATATGAAAGGACTGACTATAATGCCAAAAACGAGTGTAATTAATAGAGACTGTCCCGCTACTTTCCGGGCTTCATCTTTCTGTTTGGCGCCAAAATTCCTTGCCACAAGTGCTGTGGTCCCGACATTAAGGGCAGTAAATATCATTGCAATAATAAAGCTTAATGCACCGGCCAACCCGACCGCCGCAACAGGAACTGTACCTAACCGGCCGACCATAATGAGATCCACTATGAAAACCGCCATGTGCAAGACGTTCTCCAATGCAACAGGAAGTGCCAATCTGATTATATTTCTATTTAAAGTATTTTTTGTTAACTCCATAAGGCCTTTTTCAAACTGAAATTATGGTTGACAACAACCTACACAACCATTAAAATTTTCTACTTAATTTGTACCTTGAATTGTCAGATAATATGAGAATCTAAATACTTATGCAAAGTAATTTCATAAACGTTCCTGCCTTACTCACTTTATCTGAATATACCATCCTTTCAGTACTATAGAACACGCGATTTTTTTTATTTTTAATTATAAATTTCTCAGATTAAAAGATTGTAAATGTATACAGGCATAGATATTATAGAAATTAGCAGGATAGAAAAAGTCTTTGGATCACACAAAAATTTTATAAGAAGAGTTTATACTTCCGATGAAATGGAATATTGTCAATCCAAGAAGAACTGTTATCAACATTATGCAGTTCGTTTTGCCTCAAAAGAAGCCGTACTCAAGGCGTTTGGAACCGGTCTAAGAGACAGGATGAAGTGGACTGATGTAGAAACGCTGAATGATGAACTGGGCAAGCCTTATGTAAATCTATATGGCAGGGCCAAGGAACTGGCAACAGAAAAAAATATAAACGAGATATCTGTCTCATTGTCACATTGTAAAGAGTATGCAGTTGCACATGTATTATTAATACCAGATAAATCTCAGGTATAAGAGAGAAGAAATGAAAAAACTAATTCTTATAAATCCTCATCCGATAGGTAACGTAGGTGAGGAAAATGTTTCAGTACTAAATCAGATGCCCGTAAATCTGGGATATTTGAAGGCATTAACGCCTGATAACTGGGAAGTAGACATAATAGATGAAACCCAGGAACTGGCGGTGGATGAAAAAGGTGAAAATGTCTGTTTCGACAAGACAAATGTAGTCCTGGTCGGAATAACATCCGTAAGTTATCAGGCAAACAGAGCATATCAGATCGCCACCGCATGTAAAAAGGCCGGAATACCTGTAATAATGGGAGGAGTACATGCGACAAGCTATCCTGAAGAGGCAGCTAAATACGTTGACTCTGTGGTAATAAGAGAAGCTGTTCCGATATGGGACCAGATAATTTCTGATTTTGAAAAAAATGAACTCAAACCGACATATGATGGCGGCCTGACTCCTATGGAAACATATAAAGACCTTCTGCCGGATAGAAAATTTTTGACAGACAAGTACAAATACCGATACTCCGGCATAATTACAACTGCAGGCTGTCCGTTTAGTTGTGAGTTCTGTTCTGTTCCACAGTTTCAGGGAAGAAAGTACAGAGAACGGCCAATAGATGATATCCTGAATGAACTGGAGGCAATAAAAGGACAATATCGAGGGCTCATCCTGACAGATGAAAATTTCTACGGCCATAGCAAGAAATCATACGAAAGGGTCAGAAACCTCTTTAAGGGGATGGTTGATAGAGGTATTTACCAGAACTGGTTCGGGTTTACTTCGTTGAACATTTATGAGGATGACGAAACGCTGGACTATATGGCAAAGAGTGGATGTGTGGGGGTACTCATTGGCATTGAATCTATAAATGAAGAAGCATTAAAATCAATGAATAAGGGTGTTAACCTTCGTATAACAATAGATAAATATAAAGAGGCAATAAAGAATATAAGGAAGCATGGACTTGCAGTCTGGGGAACTATGGTTTTTGGAAATGATAATGACACACCTGATACATTTAAAGATGTAGTTGATTTTATATTAGATGCAAAGATCGACATAATGACCTGTGGTATATTGTGCCCGTTTATCAATACACCATTACAAAAGAGACTTGATGGTGACAACCGGCTGTTCAGGACTAACTTTCCAGAGGACTGGATTTATTATACGTCGCATCATCTAACGTACGTTTTGTCTAAACTCACACTTCAGGAATTCATTGATGGCATAGAGTATGTTTATAACAACATATATTCAACAGAAGTAATAAGAAAAAAATTCAGAGCGGCGAAAGATGAGATGAACAACCTCAATGCCGCAATGTTTGCCTTCAGAGTTAATCTTGACTGGCAGGAGGTTTATAAACATCTGTTAGAAAACCTGAGAGAGCTACAAGCTTCAGGAGATTATGAAAGAGCTCTGGAACGCTACGAAGCGCTGAAAGATCAAAAACATCTGGATGTGGCAAACACATAAAAGCCAGGTTATCGATTGGACTGTTACTGAATAACCCTGTATTCTCTGAATTTTTCCAAAGGATTTAAACATGCCGAGAGTTGTTGTCACCGGTTTAGGATTAGTAATCGCCAATGGTATTGGTGTTACAAATGCCTGGAATGCCCTCATGAACGGCAAAGATGGCACTGCAGAGTTAAAGTCATTCGACTCATCGCTATATAAAGTACATCGCGCATGTGAGGTAAAAGATTTCAAGGTTGATACCGTTTTTGAAAATGAAACCACGGCAAACACGATACATAAATATACATACACTGCTGCAAAAGAGGCGTTGAAAGATAGCGGCCTGAATGACATTGCAGGAAGCAACAGAGAAAGATTTGGTATTGCGATTGGAACCCTCGCCGGCGAACTACCTCCATTTGAACACCTGTTACGTAATAAACCTGATGACAAGGCCAGCGGCTTTGATATGGGTGTTGCCCTGACATACCCACCATCTTCTATCACTACACTGCTATCTGAAGATTTTGGTTTTGAAGGACCTAACATGATATCACTAAATGCCTGCTCTTCAGGCAACCACGCTATCGCCTGGGCATTAGACCTTTTATACGAAGAAAAAGTTGATGTAATGCTGGTAGGTGGTGGCGAACTTATTCCACAAACAGAATTTACACATTTTCACAATCTGAAGGCACTGGCACCTGAAAGGTGTCAGCCATTTGACAAAGAGAGAAAAGGTCTGGTAATAGGAGAAGGCGCGGGAATAATGGTGCTGGAGACACTGGACTCAGCTTCAAAAAGGAGTGCTGGAATCTATGCTGAATTAAAAGGCTATGGTATGAGCTGCGACGGGCATCATATGACAGCT
>CAXMPV010000030.1:0-12317 GCA_964195175.1 uncultured Thermodesulfobacteriota bacterium
TCCGTCAAGAATAAGCGAGTCTTTTACTTTGGAATCACCAAGCTTTTTTCCATTTCGCATTTCTTTCAAAAGAAACGGAGCATTAGACATACTCTCCATCCCACCTGCAACAATAATCTCAGAGTCATCAAGACTTATAGCCTGTGCACCCAGGGCTACAGCCTTAAGACCTGAAGCACAAACTTTGTTTATTGTAAGGGCGGCAACCGTATTCGGGAGTCCTCCCAGTAGAGCCGCCTGTCTTGCAGGGCTTTGCCCTATTCCGGCGGAAATTACATTTCCCAGGATTACTTCATCGACTTGCGAAGGTCTTACTCCTGATAGCTTGAGAACACTCTCAATAACCCTGGAGCAGATTTGAGGTGCTGTTAGAGATGATAATTTGCCCTGCAGTTTTCCAATTGGCGACCTGCAGGCACTGACGATTACAATTTTATTCATTGTATTGCTCCTAATAACGCATGTCGGCTTTTTAACCTGTACGATTATTTTTTAATAAACTTATCCATGAGTCTTTTTTGGTCATCAGAGGAAAACATCTTGCCGAACTCTTTTATCTCTTTATCCATTGATCCGGAGTTAATCAGACTCTTAGTAACCTCAAGGCAATGCAGAGGTTTTGAAGCGATGTCTTCAGCAAGTGTCATTGCCTCATCAAATAGTTTATCATGTGAAACAACCATGTTAACGAGTCCTATAGAGAGTGCTTCGTTTGCAGAAACACTTCTTCCTGTTAATATAAGCTCTCTTGCCTTCAGTTTTCCTATTCTGTCCCGTAGTGTCTGCGTCCCACCTCCACCCGGAATAATACCCAGGTTTATTTCCGGCTGACCAAACACCGCTTGCTCGGAAGCTACTACGAGATCACAGGCAAGGACAAGTTCACAACCGCCTCCCAGGGCATAACCGTTTACAGCAGCAATAACCGGCCATGAAGAACTTTTCATAATATCCAGTGCCTGGTGATAAAGTTTGGAAAACTTTTCGGCATCGTCTGGTGAGAACTTTACCATCTCTTTAATATTAGCCCCTGCGATAAAGGTATGTCCTTCACCCGTAATTACTAATACTTTTATCTCTTTTGATTGCTCTAATATTTTCAGGGCACGGATAAAATCCGACAGGACCTCTGTTGAGAATAGATTTACTCTGGCTTGATTAAATGTAAGAACTGAGATTTTGCCGGAATCCAGTTTAAAACCATTAAAGTTATTTTTATTAGACATTTTAAGGCGCCCCTCAAACTTAATAACTTGTTGAAATTCCGAATCGTGAATAAAAAGTTATTCACGCTATTCCAGCCTGCTAGCATCAAATATCATTTGTCTTTTAGCTTTAATGTAACTCTATTAAAACTTATGACAACAAAAATAAATTGATACCTGCTTAGAATTGTATTATACAATACACTTCCTGACAATGGCAAAAATCATGAATAATGAAAATAAAGACATTTCCCGGAAAATTGCAGAATATGTATGCAGGCTTGACTATAATGACCTGACACCGGAAGTTATACATGAGGCGAGGAGGAGGGTCATTGACAGTTTTGCCTGCGCACTGGGCGCATACACGAGCACACCCGGACAAATTGCAAGAAATATGGGTCAACGGGTCCAATGTGTTTATGGCTCCACCATATTCGGGACAGGGAACAGAACGTCTCCGGAATTGGCCACATTTGCAAATGGCATTCTCTTCCGTTATCTGGATTATAACGACACCTACCTGTCAAAGGAACCCGCTCATCCCAGTGATAATATACCCGCAGCAATTGCTGTTGCCGAAGTCGAAGAGATGAGCGGTAGGGATTTGATTACAGCTATAGTCCTGGGGTATGAGGTCCAGTGCAGGCTCTGCGATTCCGCATCTCTCAGGTCAAGGGGATGGGACCATGTGGGCTATGTCTCGATAGCAAGCTCCGTACTTGCATCCAAACTTATGAAACTGGAACTGGAAAAAGTTGAACACGCAATCGCCTTGAGCATTACTCCGAATATTCCTTTGAGACAGACAAGGGTAGGGGAGTTATCCATGTGGAAGGGCTGCGCCGCTGCCAACGCTTCAAGAAACGGTGTCTTTGCCGCCCTGCTTGCCAGAGAAGGGATGACAGGGCCATCCGGGATCTTTGAAGGGGAAAAAGGGTTCTTTAAACAGGTTACTGGCCCTTTTGATTTGAAGATTGAAGACTTTGGTGGCAGAGGAGGGAACTTCAAAATCCTTGATACATATATAAAATACTATCCATCAGAGTATCATTCACAAGCTGGTGTTGAGGCGGCATTGTCTTTACGCGACAATGTAGAGATTGAGGATATAAAAGAAATTAATATCGAAACCTATGATGCATGTGTAGACATTATTGCAGGTGATAAGGAGAAGTGGCTCCCCGAAACAAGAGAAACTGCCGATCACAGTTTGCCGTACTGTGTTGCTGTCGCCCTCTGCGACGGAACTGTGGGACTAGGGCAATTTACAGAAGAGAGAATTAAAGATCCCGGTTTACAGAAAATTATGTCAAAGGTAAAGGTTAAACGTAATCCCGAACATAACAAACAGTACCCCGAAGCATTCCCCTGCTATATAGTGATAAAGACAAAATCTGGTGAAACCTTTACCAAGACCGTTACATACCCCAAAGGCCACCCCAAAAATCCTCTAACAGATAGTGAACTGGAGGAAAAATTTAATACCCTGAACTCAGGCCTTATTAAGGATGATACAGTAAAGGGAATTATTGATAATATTTGGCGATTAGAAAACCTTGAAGATATCGGTTGTCTTATGGACCTTTTTAAAGTAAATAATGAATGAATTTAATGGTCACAAATAGTCACAGGTTTTAAAGAAAAAAATCTAAAGTTATTATCTTGTTAATCCTGCCGACAGAGGCGCCACTGTGTGCAACTTCTAGGTCCGCCGCAGGCAGGTTATCCTGTTAAAATTAGTTGAATTAGAATATGAAACCAAAGATAAAAAAACTAATGGAAGAGGGCATTGTCGTAATGCCGGGGGCCTTTAATGCAATATCGGCAAGGCTTATAGAGAAGGCTGGTTTTAAGGGCTTTTATATATCAGGGGCGGGTCTGGCAAACGGTGTTGCCGCCATGCCTGATATTGGCCTTTTAACCATGACAGAGGTCTTGACTCAGTCAAAGTACATTATAGATGCCGTAGATATACCGTGTATAATTGACGGGGATACCGGTTTTGGAGAGGCCGTAAACGTAATGAGGATGATTAAGGAGATGGAGGGTCTGGGTGCTGGCGGCGTACATATAGAAGATCAGGAGATGCCTAAGAAGTGCGGCCATCTTGAGGGAAAGAAATTAATCCCTCCTGAAGCTATGGCAATGAAGATTGCTGCTGCGGTAGAGGCGAGAACAGATCCTGACTTTCTCATAATAGCCCGGACAGACGCGAGGGCGGTAGAAGGAATGGACGGAGCAATCAAAAGAGCAAACATTTATCTTGAGGTGGGGGCAGATGCAATATTTCCTGAAGCGCTTGAATCCAAGGATGAATTTGTTTTGTTCAGAAAGGAAGTCAGCGCACCACTCTTGGCCAATATGACCGAGTTCGGCAAGAGCCCGTATACGAGCGTCAAGGAGTTTGACGAGATGGGCTACAATATGGTGATCTTCCCCCTAACAACCTTCAGGGTGATGCTCAAGTCTGTCGCAGACGTATTAAGTAAGTTGAAGACAGAAGGAACTCAAGAAGAGTTTATTGAAGGGATGATGACAAGAAAAGAACTATACGGAATTCTTGGATACGAAGTTTATGAGGAGATTGATAAAAAAATAAGTAAAAAGAATATTTAGCCACGAAGGCACCAAGACGGAAAAAATCACTTATGAAATGTCCACCATACAAGATAAAGGTTATTGAAAAGGTTAACTTAATCCCTCGCGAAGAGAGAGAAAAGCGAATCAGGGAAGTGGGGTACAATCCTTTCCTACTGCAATCACAGGATATCTACATTGACCTCTTAACTGACTCCGGTACCGGCGCTATGAGTGATAACCAGTGGGCAGGTATAATGCTGGGAGACGAGTCATACGCGGGCAGTATAAACTTTAAGCATCTTGCAGACGCGGTGAATATTATTATGGGGTATAAGTATGTATTGCCAACACATCAGGGACGAGGTGCCGAGCATGTTTTAGATGAGATACTGATTAAGCCCGGTCAGGTTGTTATTGGAAATATGCATTTTGATACTACAAGGGCCCATATACGGAACGTGAAAGGCAGGGCGATTGATTGTGTTATTGATGAAGCGTATCAACCGGATGTTGAACACCCTTTTAAAGGGAACATTGATATTTCCAAACTGGAAGAACTTATTAATAAAGATCCAAAAAATATTGCTTATGTGCTTATTACGGCAACCTGTAATAGTGGAGGTGGACAGCCGGTTTCACTTGAAAATATCAGACAGGTACACAAAATAACAAAAAAGAACAATATTCTACTATTTATGGATGCTGCCCGTTACGCTGAGAATGCATTCTTTATAAAAGAACGTGAAGTCGAATACAAAGAAAAGTCAATCCAGGAAATAGTAAAAGAGATGATGTCATATATGGATGGATGTACCATGAGTGCCAAGAAAGACGCCATAGCCAACATAGGAGGCTTCATTGCCTTAAATGATGAAAATCTCTACAAAAAACTGGCTCACAAGATTGTCCTGTTTGAAGGTTTTATTACCTATGGAGGTATGGCTGGCAGAGATATGGAGGCATTGGCCAGAGGTTTATTTGAGGGGATCGATGAAGATTACTTAAGTTACAGGATAGATCAGGTACGTTACCTGGGTGAAAAATTGTCTAATGCCGGGATACCCATAATGAGGCCTATTGGAGGTCATGCTGTCTTCATTGATGGGAAGACTTTTCTGCCTCATATTAAACAAGAGAATTTTCCATCTCAGACATTATGTACAGAATTTTACATTGAAGGCGGAATACGTGTAATAGAAGTGGGAACAATTTTGTCCGGACGCGACCAGAAAACCGGAAAAGATATTTATCCAAGACTGGACTTAGTGAGATTGGCTATTCCTCGCAGGGTTTATTGCAGTGAACATCTCGACTATGTTTGTGAAACAGTCGTTAATGTATACAAAAGAAGAGAGGAAATAAAGGGCTTTGAATTCGATTATGAATCACCCGTTTTAAGACACTTCTTATCAACTTTTAGAAAAGTGGAATGATTCAGAATACTACTCTAAAATTTCAATGATAATTGAACTGGATTTATGATAAGGATAAAATGAATGTCTAAAATGAGTGCAGGGATACTTATGTACAGATTTCGTGCGGGTGTTTTGGAAGTATTACTTGTCCATCCTGATGGTCCGATTTGGTCTAAAAAGGATTCTGGTTCCTGGTCTATACCAAAAGGAGAGTACACAGACAAGGAGGACCCTTTCATAGTAGCTAAAAGGGAGTTTCAAGAGGAAATCGGTTTTCAGGCAAATGGTGATTTCGTTCCTCTTAAACCTCTTAAACAGCCAAGTGGTAAAATTGTTTCTGCCTGGGTTTTAGAAGGAGACTGTGATACTTCAAAAGTACAAAGTAATACTTTCAAAATGGAATGGCCACCTCGTTCAGGAAAACAACAGGAATTTTCGGAAATAGATCGTGCAGAATGGTTTACAATTGAGATGGTTAAAAAGAAATTATTAAAAGGACAAGTGGGATTTATTGAAGAGCTTTGCGAACTATTAAGAGAAAAATAAGGGTTCTGCCTGCCGTTAGTGACAGTTTGTTAAACAGGTAAATCGGTTTAATACTATTCTTTATTTTTGAATTACCAAAAATGTAACTTTAGGAGTATAAAATGGACAACAAACCCCAAATAGCCTCCGGCCTTGAAGGTGTGATAGCAGGAAAATCATCTATCTGTAAGATAGATCAAGAACAAAGCGAACTCTTTTACGACGGGTATTCTATTAATGATCTTGCCTTAAATTCAAACTTTGAAGAGGTGGCGTATCTTCTGTTGCACGGTGAGCTTCCAGATAAGAGAAGTCTTGATGAATTTTGCAGTAAATTATCAGCCGAAAGAGAAATACCTGATGAATTGATATGTATTATTAAAGAACTTCCAAAAGAAACCGATCCAATGGATGTCTTAAAAATTGCAGTTGGTATTCTTCATACATCAGACCCTGACGGATCATCAAATACAAACGATGCAAATATGAAGAAGGCTATAAGGCTTATAGCAAAGATCCCGACAATCATTACATACGACCACAGAATAGCAAATGATCTGGAACCTATAAAACCAGATGTCCGTCTCTCTCTTGCTTCAAATTTTTTGTATATGCTGAACGGAGAGAAACCTGAAGCTTATCAATCTTCAGTGCTTGATAAATCATTAATCCTTTATGCCGAACATGGCTTGAATGCATCCACATTTACGGCAAGGGTGGTTGCTTCAACCCTGTCAGACCTTCACTCTTCTGTTATGGCGGCCATTGGGGCCTTAAAAGGTCCCTTGCACGGAGGCGCTAATGAGAGGGTAATGGAGATGCTACTTGAAATAGATGATGTGGAGAAAGTCGAACCATGGATCAAACGGGCCCTCTCTGAAAAAAAGCGTATAATGGGTTTTGGGCACAGGGTCTATAAAAAGCAGGATCCAAGGGGTCTCATAATAAAAGGAATGGTAAAGGAATTAGGGGAAAGGCTTGGAAATAATAAGTGGTTTGAGATGTCTCAGAAGATGGAAGATATAGTAACCGGGGAAAAAGGGCTTCATCCTAATCTGGATTATTACTCTTCTTCAGCTTATTACCTTTTAGGTATACCAATTCCACTTTATACACCAATTTTTGTTGTTTCAAGGGTTACAGGCTGGGTAGCCCACGTCATGGAACAATATAATGACAACAGGCTCATAAGGCCCCGAAGCGAATATGTAGGACATGAAAGAAGGGAGTACATTCCGATTAAAGATAGATGATAAAAGCAACTACTTTTTTGACAGGATATACAAGATAATTTTCAAATCAAGTTTATCCTGTCTAAAGAATTAACCGGATTTGTATCAGGTTTCTCTTGTCAATTATTCTCCTCCAGATTCACAAGGATCCGTCCGGAACTTTTCCCATTAAGCATAAGGTCAATCTTATTATCTAACTCTTCAAGAGAACATTCAGTGTAAATATCCTCAAGGGCTTCCACCCTCCATTCATTTGCTATTTTATTCCATATCTTAGCTCTATCTGTCATTGGACACTCTGCTGAGTCAATACCGATCATGCAGACTTCCCGCATTAAGAATGGAAAGACCGTTGTATTAAACTCCGGAGACATCGTTAATCCGCATACGGCTATCAAACCGCGCCGTTTTGTAGACTTGATTGCCGTGGCAAGTATATTGCCGCCGACCGTGTCTATCACACCCTGCCATCTGCCCTTGAGCATGGGCCTTTTCCCTTTATCGTTCACACTGTCTCTGTGTACTACGTCCTTTGCTCCAAGCGTCTTTAAATACTCCACTCTGTCCTGCTTTCCTGTTGCAGCAACAACGTTATATCCAGCTTTAGAAAGGATAGCTACGGCCATTGAACCCACACCGCCACTGGCGCCGGTAACCAATACCTCATTGCCTGGTGGTGAGAGTCCCAGTGATTCCATTTTATAAAGCGATAATGATGCAGTAAATCCTGCTGTTCCGTATATCATACACTCTTTTAATGTTAACTTGTCTGGCAGTTTAACAACCCACTCTGCAGGGACTTTTATGTACTGTCCGAACCCACCTGAAGTGTTCATGCCGAGATCATATCCGGTTACGAGGACCTGGTCACCTGTCTTAAGAAGAGGGTTGTCAGATGATTCAACTAACCCGGCAGCATCTATTCCGGGTGTATGGGGGTAATCTTTTGTTACTCCTTTGTTCCCAATAGCAGAAAGAGCATCTTTGTAATTAAGCGAGGAATATTTGACATTTATTAACACGTCACCTTCAGGAAGATCTGCCGTACTCCTGCCGCCAATCTCACGGACATATTTACCATTATCTTCTTTGACAATCATAGCCTTAAAAGTGTTTGTATTCATTAATACCTCCTTGAACTTAGCTATCAATTTTATTATTAGCGGCACTATCTCCGGAAAATTGTTTTATATGCTCTTCTTGAGGAAGCCGTCCCGTACCTTTGGCATTTGGTGAGCTTTCTGGAATCATAAAATCCTTGTTTGGAAGGGTATCATTGTGTTTAAGGGCGGCGGATGCTGCTGTTCGCATACTTTCATCAGCATTATTTTTCAATCTTGAGGTATTAGTGTTAATAGCCAGTTCAGCAATATCAATAAAATGTAGGGCAGCAGCTTTATCACGCTCAATTTGAGGGTCTGATTCATTTGCCTTTAACTGTTGGTCCAGCTTTGAAAGCGTACATGCAACAGCGTGCAGCCACATGGCATTTTCGCTGATTCGTGCCTGAATGGTTTGCTTATTTAGAATTTTTTCTCTATATTTCTTGCTTATCAATTTGAATTGGTGGCTGTGTTCTTGTATGAGTTTGGCCAGTCGTATTCCCTCATTCTTTATTGAAGTATGCAGTTTCGGACCCGTTGGAAGTTTTCTTTTAACCCCAAAAACCATCTCAAGTCCAAGGGGAACAGCATACGACATTACACCTGGCCTGAAAATATTTCTAATTATTCGTAAGATATTTTCTGAAAAACTTTGGTCGCTATTCCAAAACAACGCTTCCTGTATTGTAATAAGCTGTTCAATCAATTGCTTGCCGCCGTAACCGAACACAAAAGTATGCATTACTTCATTGGCCCCTTCAACAATCAAATTAATGCGGCTGTCACGAAAGGCGCGTTCAACCTCATTCTCTGTCATATAGCTTTCCCCACCCATTATCTGTACAGCATCGTTAATTACGCGCCATCCCATTTCTGAGCAGAAAACCTTACAGATTGCGGTCTCAAGCATGACATCCTTGTCATGCCGGTCAAGCATGCCCGTAGTCATATAAAGGACAGCATTCATTGCATAAGTTAATGCCGCCATGTGTGCTATCTTCTGTTTTATAAGGTCGAAGGCAGAGAGGGGCTGGTTAAACTGATAACGGGTTTGTGACCATTTTATCGCCTGGTCCATGCAATTTCCTGCAGATCCCAGCATCCCCGCAGATAATGTACATCTTCCGAAATCCAGGCAAGTTAGAGAGACGGTAAGTCCTTTTCCCTCTTTATACAGTAAATTTTCAATTGGGACCTTTACATTTTTAAATCTTAATCTTGCCTGCCATGTTCCGCGTATGCCGCACTTACTACGGTTTTTCTGATAAATATCTACTCCCTCCATATCAGGGGTGCAAACCAGAGCCGTTACACGGTCTACAGTCTTGCCGAGTTTGTTGTCGTACAGGGAATGTTTCGCCGTGACCGTAAACAGTCCACAATAGGCGCCTGAAGTTGCCCATTTCTTCTCACCGTTAAGGATATAAAACCTACCGTCTTTGCTGAGTTCACAATAAGTCTCCTGACCTCCGGCATCACAGCCAACATTGGGTTCAGACAGACAAAATGCGGACAATTCAGAAGTTGCCATCTTGGGAAGCCAGTGGCGCTTTTGTTCTTCATTTCCAAACAGCAAGAGTGCCTTGCAGCCTATTGACTGATGAGCAGAGACCAGCACCGCTGTTGAGCCACATGTACGACCGATTCTTTCCAGCACCCTGTTATAACTTGTAGTTGACATACCCAGCCCGCCGTATTTTCTGGGAATTGTCATTCCCAGGACGCCGAGGTCAAAGAGGCGATCTATTACCCATCGTGGGATCTCTTCTTCCTGATCAATTTGGATTGACGGATGTTCATCACAGAGATATTTATCCAGCGTTTTGAGAAGACGGTTGCATTTAAGTCTTTCTGTCTTACTAACCTGAGGATAAGGAAGGAGTAATTCATTACGGATGTTGCCCCAGAACATATTCTTAACAAATCCCATCTCTGCAGGTTCAGGGCCAAGCATCGTTTCAACGGCTTGAATAAGCTTGCGGTCTTCTTCCGAAAGTTTTTTTAAGTCTTTAAGATCAGACATTTGCTTTATCCAAATTGAATAAAAATAATTTTAACTTTCTAAAAATAATAGTAATCTACAATCGTAATAATTGCAAATTTATTTAAACTGTTTTGATACACTAGTCATTATACGGTAAGGTTACTCTATTTTCTTGATTTTTACGAGAGTTAGACTTATTTTAATTTCTTACCAATTTGGATTATGTCTTACTATAATAAAAAATAATTTAGGTGAAACGATTTTATACTTTTTCCCATTATGTATTTTCAGCGCATAAATTATGACTTTGGAAAAATTCTTTAATCCTGGATCTGTGGCCGTAATAGGTGCAACAGAAGACCCAGAAAATATTACGTCAATGATTCTGGAAAATCTCATTGAAATGGGGTTTGAAGGAATACTTGTGCCGGTCAATCCTCATCATGACGAAGTGTTTGCGCTTAAATGCTATCCTTCTCTCCTTGAAATCAAAGAACAGATAGACCTTGCAGTAATTTCGATACCTGCCAGATTTGTCCCGGAAGTTCTTCGCCAACAGACCGCGTGTGGAATAAAAAATGCGATAGTGATAAGTGGAGGATTTGGTGAGTCTGGTGATATGGGAGCAGCATTGGAAGTGGAAATCAGGAAAATATGCAAGGAAGGGGACATCCGCTTAATGGGTCCGAATTGCATTGGTGTCTTAGATAATTATTCTAACTTCGGTACATCATTTTTGTCATGGGCAAAGGTTAAACGACCGGCGAAAGGGCACGTGAGCATATTGTCGCAAAGTGGTTCATTTGCCACTTGTGTACTGGACGCGCTGTCTCAAGAAGGTATGGGGGTATCAAAAGTTGTAAATTATGGAAATAGAGCTGACGTTGGTGAATCAGAAATGATTGAATATCTTACGGATGATGATTCAACACAGGTAATAGGAATTTATATGGAATCTGTTGATGATGGTAGAAGGTTTATAAATGCTTCTAGTCGTTGTTCAAAGCTTAAGCCTATTGTCGCATTAAAGGTTGGCAGGCGGGATTCCGGTATTGAGGCAGTAAGGTCACATACCGGAACCATTGCCGGAAAGTATGAAATTTACAAAGCAGCTTTCAGGAAGTCCGGGATAATCGAAGTTAATGGTTTTGCAGAGTTTCTGGATGCATGTAAGGTCCTCTCAATGCAAAAACCGGCAAAAGGAAATAGAGTTCTTGTCATAACCAATGGTGGGGGATTTGGTGTTGCAGTGTCTGATTTATGTAGTGTCAGAGGGCTTGATGTTGCATATACGCCTGATAGTGTCAGGAATGTACTTTCGGAAAAGTATCCAGAATATTTTATACTGAATAATCCAATTGACCTGACGGGTAGTTCGGGGGATAAAGATTTTGGTATAGCGATGAAGTCTGCATTGATTGATAATGATTTCTATGATGCGGCAATTGTAATACCATTGATGCCGCCTCAGAATATGACAGAGGGGGTGGTAGAGATTATTTCTCAAAGCGCAAATGAATCAGGGAAACCTGTTGTAGTCTGTATGGCCAATGGTGTATATACAGGTGAGATCAAAACTAATTTTGAAGAAAAAGGTCTCCCTGTTTTTCCAACTCCGGAAAGAGCTGTTGAAGCTATGAGTGTATTAGTAGAGAGAGGAAAAATGGATGGTTGTTAAAACTTCAATAACCCGTAAAGTAGAAAAGATTGTGGAAAAGATACAGGTTTCGGGGAGAAAAACTGCATTTCCTGATGAATCCCTGGAAATCGTGAAGTTATCCGGAATAGACGTGCCTGATTATGCTTTAGTTAAAACTGCTGAAGAGGCAGTAAAAGTAGCTAATGAATTTGGCTTTCCCCTGGTTATGAAGATAGCCTCACAAGATGCACTTCATAAAAGTGATTTGGGAGGGGTAGTTATTGGCATGAAAAATGTCGAGGAAGTGGAAAGAAATTTTAATAAAGTACGGGATAATCTGAAAAAAGTTGTGCCGGATGCCAGGATAGGAAGGGTGTTGATACAAAAGCAATTACCAGAAACTATACAATTAATCGTGGGGGGGGTGTTCGATGAACAATTTGGTCCTACAGTTATGTTTGGTTTGGGAGGCGTATTTGTAGAACTCTTCAAGGACGTGTCTTTCAGGATTGCCCCGGTAACGGAAACAGAAGCTATGGAAATGGTAAAGGAAATTAAAGCATATCCTGTTTTGTCAGGTTACAGAGGTTCAAGAAGACTTGATATAGAACAAGTGACTAAAACAATTGTT
>CAXMPV010000030.1:12327-12576 GCA_964195175.1 uncultured Thermodesulfobacteriota bacterium
ATCTCTGAATTAATAACAAATATTAGTATAATAAATGAAGTTGAATTGAACCCCTTGTTAGTTTATGAGGAAAATGTAATAGCTGTTGATGCAAAGGTTATTTTAAGATAAAAACATATTGTATTAATAATGAATATATGAGAAAGAAGGGCATTGTTAAAAGAGTAAGATTTCACGGCAGTGGTGTCATATTGTAGTCAAACCAGTCGTAATAGGCAGGAAACCACAGGAATCACCAGAATTAAATGG
>CAXMPV010000031.1:0-12490 GCA_964195175.1 uncultured Thermodesulfobacteriota bacterium
AGCCCCGCTTCTGAGGCCATCTTTTCGGCTCTGCTGATGCTTGTAATGTCCTTTGTCTCCAAAAGAGCTTTGTGTCGGAAAATGGCATTGTCGTCAATATCCATTTTTATATCCAGAACCACTATTTCATCGTCAGATGTTAAGACCAGTGGATTTATTTCAAGAAGAGAGCAGTCATTTTCAATGAATATTTTGAATAGATTTTTGATCAAGCTGGATCCTTTTGTTGCGAAAGATCCAGTCATATCCAGATTTTGTGCAATTTGACGTGCCTGGAAATTAAGAACACCGAGTAAAGGATTGATTTGTTCTTTTAAAATTTTATGAGGTGTTTTTGCGGAAACTTCTTCTATTTCAGTTCCACCCTCTGTGCTGCTTATAATGGTGATTTTGGAAGTACTCCTGTCTATTGAGATGGCCAGGTATAGTTCCTTTTTTATATCAATCGCTTCTGCCACGAGGACTTTGTTTACTTGGATTCCCTTTTCACCTGTTTGGGCGGTTATTAAGCGAGAGCCGATTAGTTTAGAAGCAAAGGCCTTTGCTTCGTCCAATGTCTCGACGATCTTTACGCCACCGCCTTTTCCCCTGCCTCCAGCGAGGACTTGCGCTTTTATAACACATCTTTCAGTCTCCAATTGACTATATATTTTTGCCACTTCATCCACGTTAGTAGCGGCTTCGCCTTTGGGGACGTTTATATTATATTTGTGAAGGATTTCTTTTGCCTGATATTCGTAGAGTTTCAATGGTAGTCCTGGTCTTTTAAGTTATAGAAACGAGATAACTGCATTTATAGATCTTGTCGGATGTGTCTTATCCGCCAGAAAGATTGTTAGGATTGGTTACCTGGGATGGGCAAGCTATTTATGAGGTTCTGCCCATCATTTAAGCCACGTCTATTTAATGCTTTAGAATTGTGAAGCACACTACGTATAATGATCTTTTATATTATTATTTGTAATAATTACATAAAAATTAATAGAATAAATTCTACGTTTCATAGAGAAATATGTCAAGGTGAAAGGCAAAAGTGATTAAGACAATAAATTTCCAAAATCAAGCTTGACAATAAATCAATTTACAATAAACTAAAATAAGTTTTGTGTAGCGTTTTAGTTAATGAAAAATATGCTTTTTTTGTCAAATGAGATTAGAGATTCCAGAATACAGGTTTGATTTAAAAACACCAGAATTCCAAAAGACTGATGATGAGTTTACAATCTGGTTTTTGGAAGGTGTTCTTGAGAAATATCCTGCCTATGTCGAGTGCCTGATGTATCTTGGCAATGCATATACTGCTACCGGGATGCATGAGGAAGGGCTAGAGGCCGATTTGAAGTTGAAGAGGCTAAGGCCCAAAGATCCTTTAGTTCTTTACAATCTTGCATGTAGTTTTTCATTGATGGGAAAGCTTAATGAATCGTTAGAGTCTTTAGAGAAGGCAATAGATTTGGGTTACGACGACTTGGCACATTTGGTAAATGACAGCGATCTGGATAGTTTGAGAGATGAGGATGGCTATAAAGAACTAATCCATAAGCTGAAAAAATCATCGAAAAAAAATGTTTAATGAGATTCTATAAATTTAGATTTTCTTCAAAGGCCAGTCTTATTCCTTCCAGGGTTAGACGTGGAATAAATTTGTCAATTTTCGAAATGCCTTTTTTTAGTGTTTTTGCATCACCACCGGTTGCAATAGTATATTCCACCTCTCCATAAACTTTTCTTAACTCATTAATTATGTGCATTACGGAACCGACAGTTCCGAAATAGATTCCCGCATTGATAGCGTCTTCCGAAGTTTTTCCAATAATTTTTTTAGGTCTTTTTATCTCTACTTCCGGCAAAAGTGCGGTTTGTTTGTTTAGGGCATAAGCACTTGTCTTTATTCCAGGGAGTATCAAGCCTCCCATGAACTCGCCTTTTTTTGATACAACGTCAATAGTTATTGCAGTACCAAAATCAATAACTATTGTAGATGTTTTGGTTCGTCGATATGCGGCTAGAGCATTTAATAACCTGTCAATACCAACCGATTGTGGGTTTTCAACAAGTATTGGTATCTTCAGTTTTATTTCTCTACCTATCTTTAGGATTTTCTTTTTATACTTCTGGCCTATGGATTTGTAGAAAACCGATTCTGTCTTAGGATTTACTGAAGCAACTACTATGTTTTCGCTTTCATTCAGTAAAGACGATCTGTAGGGGAGTGCCACATTCTGATTGATTAAAGAAGTGTTGTCTATGCAGAAATGAGAAACAAGCTTCTTGCCTACAAAGCTGCCTATATTAATGTTAGTATTGCCAATATCTACTGCCAGGATCATAAGAATTCAAGATACTTATAAGATAACAATATTAATATGTTAATCCCTTTTTGCCGATTGCTTCATTATCGGTAGGAAGTGACAGGTGCGAAAGTTCTTCTTCCCTTTCCTTTTCCTTATCTATTAAATCTGCTGCAGACTTAATTAGGCTTTTTACATTATTACCTGATACTGCTGAGACCACGTGCACCGGTTTGGATATTTTCTTGCTCAGGTCTTCAGCCATTATACGGCTGGTTTCCATGTCTAAGATGTCTGATTTGTTTAAGGCAACTATTTCTGCTTTTTCACTCAATTTCGAACTGAAAAGTGATAGCTCATTTCTCACAAGATTGTATGCTTTCAGGAGATCTGGTGAGGAGATATCTATTAGATGGACAACTACTCTGGTTCGTTCTATATGTCGTAAAAAAGTGTTGCCCAGGCCAGAGCCGCTATGTGCTCCTTCTATAAGCCCGGGAATATCCGCAAACACTAATCTTTTATAATCTGCTAAATCCACAATTCCCAATTGCGGTTGCAAAGTCGTGAACGGATAATCTGCAATTTTAGGCCGTGCAGATGAGATTCTTGATAGGAAAGTAGACTTTCCCGCATTTGGCAAACCAATTATGCCAATATCTGCGATAAGTTTTAGCTCTAGCCTTAACCAGCGTTCCTGACCGTTTCTCCCTTCTTCAGCAAAACGTGGAGTTTGATCAGTCGGTGATTTAAAATAGGCATTCCCTTTGCCTTTTCTCCCTCCTCTTGCAATCGTTATAGACACATCATTTTCTTTTAAATCCTTTATTATTCGTCCTGTTTTAAGATCCTTTATCAGTGTTCCTTTAGGTACGTGAACGACCAAGTCTCTTCCATCCTTGCCGGTCTTGTTAGTATTCTGTCCTTTTCCACCATCCTCGGCAATGAATTTTACTTTTGATGTTATGTCCAGTAATGTGTCGATGTTCTTATTTGCGCAGATGATGACATTGCCGCCCTTGCCTCCATCGCCGCCGTTTGGTCCACCGCGAGGGATAAACCGTTCACGACGAAAGCTTACGCAGCCATCGCCACCATCACCACCTTTTACATAAATCCTTACTTCGTCTATAAACATAATTGTTATTATATGAAAAAAGGGAGCTTTTAAGCTCCCTTCATTTTAAAGTGTTCTGCCCAGCCGCATAAGTTATGTTACACAGGATGTACACTAACTCGGCGACCATTTTCAAATTTGACTTCCCCATCTATCTTAGTAAACAGTGTGTAATCCTTGCCGCATCCGACATTTGTGCCGGGTTTGAATTTTGTTCCGCATTGCCTGACCAGAATCGAACCGGCTCTGACCAGTTCACCGCCGTAATGTTTAATGCCACGGTGTTGCGCGTTACTATCTCTTCCGTTTCTAGTCGAGCTTTGTCCCTTTTTATGAGCCATTTCTCACTCCTTGTGTAACAAAAATTTTTAAAGTATTTTTCTTAGTTTTAATATCAGGAAACAATTTCCTTTATTTTGATTTTTGTATATTGTTGTCTATGCCCCCGTTTCGTTCTGGAGTCCTTGCGACGACGGAACTTCATTACTACCAGTTTCTTTCCTTTTGAATTCCCCTGGACCTCAGAAATAACTTTTGCATTTTCAACGGTGGGTGCTCCTATTTGTGTCTCTCCATCTTTCGATACAATTAATACATCTGTGTGTTCCAGTGTATCACCTTTTTTGGCATCTTCCTTCAAATCGATTTCTATGATGTTGCCCGGTTCGACTTTGTACTGCTTTCCGCGTTCTCTTATTACTGCATACATTTACCACATCTCCTTTCAATATTCTCTCATCTGTGAGTATTAAAGCTAATTTATTTTACAGTTAAAAATTTATCTGATTACGACTCGATTCCCTTCGCTATCGGTACAATTAGTTGTTGCTGCGCCTGTTTTATGTCCGATTATACCGGAGATAATAATAGTTTTTGAGAATTTTTCTTCAAGTTCTGCTATTTTCTTTCTTTTCTTGTTTAGTAAATATCCTGCGACTACATCGCTGGCTGTAATCTCAATTTTTTTGATTTGAGGATTATTTACCATTGATTTTATCTGTCTCATCAGGCTCAAACAGGTACTTTCAATAGTCTCTGTTTCTCCTGTACCTCCGCAATTTTTACAGTTTTCGTAAATTACCGACTTAAGGCTGGGCCTGATACGCTGCCGAGTCATTTCTACAATACCAAATCTGGATATTTTTAGTATTTTCTTTCTGGCACGGTCTCTTTTCAAGGACGCTTCCAGTGTTTTCTCAACAGCCCTCATATTTTTTTCTTCTTTCATATCAATGAAGTCAACTATAATGACTCCGCCAATATCCCTCAGTCTGACTTGCCTCGCAATTTCTTTTGCTGCTTTTATGTTTGTTTTGAGTGCGGTTCTTTCCGGATCATTTTCCTCTCTATATTTTCCACTATTTACGTCTATTGCGACCAATGCTTCTGTTTGTTCGATTACA
Organism: uncultured Thermodesulfobacteriota bacterium; assembly: GCA_964195175.1. Taxonomy (GTDB): domain Bacteria; phylum Planctomycetota; class Brocadiia; order Brocadiales; family Scalinduaceae; genus Scalindua. The sequence goes on from CAXMPV010000031.1 coordinate 4,812, forward strand.
ATGGAGCCACCTTTAGGGAGGCGAACTTCCCGTTTGTTTATTCTTTCTATTTCACGTTCAATATTATACTTGTGAAACAGTGGTTCCTGTTCATCATATAGCTTCAGCTTTTTTACGCAGCTGGGCATTATTAAACGCAGGAAGTATCTTATTTTTTTAAAGACAGCCTCTGAATCAATGACAATTTCATTGATATCAGTCGAAAATATGTCCCGGATCGTACGTATTACTAAATCGCTTTCCTGATAGATTACGGATGGTACTTCCGCCTTTTTTTCCTTATTCTCTATAACCTTCCACAGCCTGCGAAGATAATTAAAATCTCTGGAAAGCTCACGCTTTGTCTGGCGCTCTCCTGCGGTTCTTACAATCATGCCAAGATTTGGGGGTGGTTTTAACTCCTCGATTATCTGCTTAAGTCTTGCTCTTTCAGTTTCATCGACAATTTTTCGCGAAACACCTATACGAGTTGAGTCCGGCGTAAGTACAATAAATCTTCCAGGGATACTGACATTTGTGGTTAAACTCGACCCCTTTTCACCAATTCCTTCTTTGATAACCTGAACAAGTACTTCCTGATCGGGGCTTAATAGAGACTTAATCCTTGAGCGGCCTCCTTTTGTTTCAGTTTTGCCTTTTTTGTCCTTTGTTTCAGTCTTGTTTGTTGTTTCTTTTTTGTCTGAAGTTTCAGTTTTGCCTGATGAATCTCCATTGCTACTACAGCGACTGTTCTTAACATCTGAAACATGGAGGAACCCGTTTCTTGATATTCCGATATTTACAAATGCAGCTTCTATGCTTGGCTCAATATTGACAATACGGCCTTTATATATGTTTCCTGCAATTTGCTCGCGAGAGAATCTTTCAATATATAATTCTTCAAGAATCCCATCTTCCAGGATGGCGATTCTGCTCTCCTCCGGCTCTACAACATTTATTAACATTCTCTTCTTCATTGCATATACTCCTTTTGCTTGTGCTAATGGGCACTTTACTTTAGGAGAAGAGATTTACTCTTTTTCTAACTATTTCTGAGATTTCATAGTCTTCGCCGGCTTTCAATCCTAATTGTAATAATACTTCTTCGGGTCGAGCCATTCCTTCAGGTGTCATCTTCAGGTCCAAATCAATAGATTGTGAGTTCGTTTCAATACGCTCTATTGATGGACGGATGTTAAAGGCTCGCTTTTTCCCTTTTCTTTGTATTATTACTGCATCTTTGGATAAAAGTTCGTCTGTTATCCCTGCCTCCGGCATTTTGCCATTTTTTGGTATTACTACATAAGTTACGTCTCTTACTGTAGATTTTACCTTACTGGAAATCGGTTCGACTGATGTAATTTGCATGTTTTCCGGAAGCTGTTTTTTCAGCCTTGTTTCTAGTTCAGAAACATCCATCTGCTCGCAAAGTTCCATTTCTAATTTTTCGTCGATACCTTTGATCCCAACTGGCAGGGCTAAAGGGTAGGCAATTTTAGGTCTTGGATTATACCCTTCAGACATTTTGACTGAAATTCTCGCTCTGCGAATTGCCCTTTCGAAAAGCTTCATTAAGTTATGATGAGAGATAAATCTCAGGCTCCCCTGTTTTATAAATTTAACTTGAATTCTCAAGATAATACCAAATTAGTTTACTTATTAAATATTTATCAACACATTTGTGCCATTAGACTTAGACAGATTCTAGTAACAAATATCTAATCTGTCAACAGTATTCTCACGTTTGGTAAACATGAGAAGGAAATCAACCTTTAGCCTTAATATATTAATTCTGGAATGATTTCTCGAACAATATTACGAAGATATTCTACCGTTTTTGCAGGATCGTTGTAGGAACAGACAGTTTCTGCTGCTTCCTTTGCTCTTTCATAGGTAACGGACCTGATAATCTTTTTGACTTCCGGTATTATCATGGCGGGAGCGACACTAAACTCCTTTAAACCCAACCCTAATAATAAGATAGTGTACTCAATTTCAGCACCCATTTCCCCGCAAATTCCAATCTTTATATTATTCTCCTCAGCAGCCGTTATGGTCATCTTCAGTAATTTTAAGATTGCCGGGTGTGCTGGTGAATAGAGGTGGGCGACTTTTTCGTTGCCTCTGTCTACGGCCATAGTGTATTGAATGAGATCATTTGTTCCTATACTAAAGAAATCAACTTCTTTTGCTAGGTCGTCTGCTACCATAGCGGCAGACGGCACTTCAATCATAATACCAATTTCTATTTTTTCATTGAAGTCTATTCCTTTTTGATTCAGCTCTTCCATTACCTCCGTTACAATATCCTTTGCCTTTCGCAGTTCTTGTAAAGAAGAGATTAATGGGAACATGATTTTTGCGTTACCTAGTGAAGAGGCTCTCAAGATAGCCCTAAGCTGTGTTTTAAAGATGTCCGGGTGCTCCAGGCAATAACGAATAGATCTGCAACCTAAAAAAGGATTGAGTTCTGTATTGCTGTTTGCAGGGAAGAATTTATCTCCACCTAAATCAACGGTTCTGATAATTAGCGGTTTGTCACCCAACTCTTGAACTGCTTGTGCATAGGCTTTAAAATGCTCTTCTTCTGTTGGTGATTCATTGCTGCCGAGAAACAGAAATTCTGTTCTATACAGGCCTATGCCGGTCGCACCCTGATTTAAGTTAGGGATAATATCACGAGGGAATTCGATATTGCCTAATATCGAAATTTCCCTGCCATCTAAGGTTACGGCTGGTAAATCTTTGAGCTCAGAGGTAATTCTCTCTTCGAAGACATGGAAGTCTTTTTCTATTAGTTGATATTCTTTGATGGTTGTTTCATCCGGCCTTACAATTACATCTCCCCGGTTTCCATCTATAATAACACGGTCTCCGCCAAATATATCAACTGTTGCTGTTTCCAAGCCAACGACTGCAGGTATTCCCAAAGCTCTGGCAACTATTGCAGCATGAGAATTTCTGCTGCCGAGGTCGGTTACAAATCCACGTACTTTTGTGGTATCTAAAGATGCTATTTGAGAAGGGCTGAGATCATGTGCAACAACGACAACTTCTTTTGTAAGGTTCTTTAGCTCTTCCCTTTTTTCTCCCAATAAATTCCTTAAGAGCCTTTTTTCTATATCATATATATCCCCAACTCTTGCAGAGAGATAAGGATCGTCAATACTTTCAAATTTTTTAATATATACACGCAAGACTAATGAAACTGCATATTCCGCGCTGAATTTATGTTCTTCTACTTTTTTGCTAAATTCACGCAGTAACAGCTCGTCTTGAAGCATTAATTTGTGGGTTGCAAAAATAGAGGCAATTTGTGAACCTAAATTTTCTGAAACACGGTCCTCAAGCTTCTCGATCTCTTTCCATGCTGCTGTTGTTGCTTCTTCCAGTCTGGATATTTCTTTGGGGATTTCATCTTCTTTGATAAGGTGGCGTGGTATTCGATAGCCTTCGCTCTCTAGAATGAATGCGTCTTTTATTACTACACCCGGAGACACAGCAATACCTTTTCTCGTTTCCATGCTGTCTTCGTCAAATCCATCATTCACAAGGCCTTCTAATGCGTCCAGAGCAATTTCATTATCTTCTCCATCTGCGGTTATTAATAACTCGGTTCCTCTCTTTGCGCCCAGTGTTAGAAGGTCAATAATGCTTTTTCCGTTTATTTCTTCTTTATTTGCTGTTTTGACGAAAATCTCTGAGTTGAATTTACTAGCCACTTCTGCAAAACGTGTCGCAGGCCTTGCGTGTAGTCCATTTGTATTTATTATCTTTGTCCTGCGTTCTATAAGCATTGGTTGGTTTGGTTAATAGTTGAATTGTGTTATTCAGACTTTGCCTCATCGACTTCCTTTAAGATGTCAACCATTTCTAGTTTATCAGATGCATTTTTTACGAAATTACGAAAATCAGAGTTTCTAATTACAGATGAAATTTTTTCCAAAGCGGCGAGATGAACATCTGTTGAATCATTTGGTGATAGTAACAGAAAGAACAGGTAAACAGGTTCACCGTCAAGTGCATCAAATTCAACTCCTTTCAACGAACGAGCAAATGCACCTGTTATTTTTGTAATACTCTTGTGTTTTGTATGAGGTACCGCAACTCCTTTGCCTATTCCAGTGCTTCCTACTTTTTCTCTCTTTATGAGTGCACTCATTATATCGTCTAATTCACCTTCGTTGATCTTGTTCATATCTCTCAGTACATTAACCATTTCCCGTATGACAGATTCTTTATCAGTGGACTGCAAATCGTCTATTACGGCTTCTTCCTCAATAAAATCGATTATTTTCATTAGCTTTCTTTGTGAAAAAAAATAATTTAAAAAATAAAACCCGAATTCAATAATAAAGCACTTAAAAAATGTAATTACTTCAACAGGTTACATATCAGTTAGTAAAATAACTTACTCTTCCTCATCGTCGTCAACTGGAGCTTCTTCTTTTTTATTTCTTCTTGGTTCTGTCTGTTTCTCTTTCTGCTTGATAATTTGTTTTTCCAGTTTGTCCACTACAAGGTCGATAGCGGCATACATATCAGCATCTGTCGTTTCTGCAACAAGTGTTGCTCTTGCTGCGGAACATATCGCTTCTACTATATTATTTACACCTTCTATTTTTAGAGTAAATTGTACCTTGGTTATTTTTGTTGAATATTTAGTAAGTTTTGAAGCTTTCTTATTTATGTAGCTCTTGATTGCTTCTGTAGCGTCCAGATGCCTTGAGTGTATGATTATCTCCAAATCTTGTTTCCTTTCTTACTAACTAAATATTGTCTGATAATTTTTTGCTATGAGTAAGCAAAAAGCCAAGGATTGATGATACTTTTTTTATTTAATGTAGTCAAGCGATTAATGGCAATTTTGTTAAGGCTAATATTAATAGTACTTTATGTGGAGAGTTAAGAAAGTTCGTATTATTGGCTTAACAGTATGTAGTTACATCCTTGATCTTGCAAGTGCAATGAGGAAAACTTTATTTGTTCCTGCATTTTTCAGGCTTTTTGCGCATTCTGAGGCAGTCATTCCTGTCGTTAGAACATCGTCTACCAGGAGAATATTTTTTTGATAGAACAACCTTGGATTTTTGACCTTAAAAGCACCTTTAACATTTTCCTTTCGCTGTGTACGTGAGAGCTGAGTTTGTGATAGTGTGTTTTTGGCTCGAAACAGATTGTTTGTAGAAATTGGTATAGACAATTTATTGGAGATTTTTTTTGCCATTAGCTCAGACTGGTTGAACCCCCTTTCCTGCTTCTTTTTCCAATGAAGGGGAACTGGTACAACAGAGTCTATTTCACCAATAGTTTTTTTGTGTAAGTGGTTTATCAGCAGCGATCCTAATGGTGTTGCCAGACATATATGTTTTTTATATTTGAACTGATGAATAAGGGTTTTAATAGGTTCTATGTTATCAGATACAAAAAAACACTTTTCAAATCTTAGATTAGTGTTTTTGCACTCAGGGCATCCTTTGTCGGAAGAAGTTATACCTGGTCCTGCTTTCAGGCCACACTTGCTGCAGCGTTTTGCTTCGGGTTTTTTTATTATTTCCATGCAACTTTCACATATGTAGGCGTTTTGTTCTTCATGAAGACTCTTGTCGCAGGCAAAACAGTGACGTGGGTACAAAACATCTAAAAACCCGAGAAATATATCGCGTATGGCTGATACCAAAAATACTTTATTTTCTTGATGCAAATCTGGCATGATTTGTATAATACCCCAAGTTTTGGCTTTTCAAACAAAATTTTGCTACAAACCTAATTACTGAATTAATCCTGATATGTGGAATTTCAACAATTTTTCAAAGAAAAACCTTTTATTTGTAATGATTTTTTGTCTGTTTCTCGGCTGTTCACGAAGGGACGATGATCATTACAACAGATTGGGGGTTAACTACCTTAATAATGGACAGCATAATTATGCAATTGATGCTTTCAAAAAGGCAATTAATCTCAATCCTTCTGGTGTAGAGGCCCATTTTAATCTGGGTCGTGCGTACAAAAGGAAGGGTATGGATGAACAGGCCAAGTCTGAATTTTCCATTTCCCACAGGCTTAATCCAAATAAATATAGTGAATACGTAAAAAAATACAGAGAAAAAATAGACTATGAGATTACTGATACAAAGAATTACTGTGAACTAGGAAGTGCTTACGCTGAGAAGGGGATGATCGACGATGCGATTAATGCCTATAAAAAGTCAATTGAGATAGAACCGGATAATGCACGCGCGCACTACAGCCTCGGGACGTTGTATTCGATGAAAGGAAAGTATAGTGATGCTGCAGATGAGTTCTGGATGGCAGTAGAAATTAGCCCCGGTATGTCAGAGGCCCACTATAATCTTGGTTTGTCCTATTTCAGGCAGGGGATGTTTGATAAGGCCATAACGGAATACCAGACTACGTTAAAGCTCCTTCCCAAGACGCAGAAGAGAAAAAGGGCTGGTGTTCATTATAAACTTGGAATGGCTTATGAGGGCAATAAGGTGTTCAATGACGCAATGCACGAATTAGAAAAAGCAATTGAGTTAATGCCTAAAGATGCCAGGATCCACCATCAGCTTAGCGTGGTCTACAAAAAAGCCGGTTTATTCAAAAAGGCGAAGAAGGAAGCAAGGATATATGAGAAATTGAAGAAAGGTAAGAGTCTCCATTGATGATTAATTCAATATACTCGAAAGCCTAGCTAGATTAACATCATTCCTGCACTATCACAAAGTCAACTTCTCTTTTTAGCAGGTCAATTTTTGTAATCTTGACATTGACTACATCTCCAAAGCTATAGACTTTGCCATTTCTCGACCCGATCAGAGAAAGCTTTTTCTTGTCGAGTTCGTAGAAATCGTCTGTGAGCGTTCTTATATGGACAAGGCCGTCCAGTTGGAACTCGTCAATTTGTACAAAGAGTCCGTATTCCTGGACACCGGTAATAATTCCTTCCATTATCTTGTCTGCATGTTCTTCCATGTGTCTGAGCAGTTTGAGTTTTATTATTTCACGTTCAGCCTCTTGTGCCCTTTTTTCGGTAGCGCAACAATGTTTTGCCCAACCCGTGATTTTCTCGTTCCAGGAGGCTTTAATACTCTTAGACTTTAGTTGACCCTGAAAGAACAGGTCTAGAAGCCGGTGTACAATCAGATCAGGATAACGGCGTATAGGAGATGTAAAGTGTGCGTAGTGCTCCAGCCCAAGCGCAAAATGTGATGTCTCGGTAGTAGAGTACTCGGCTTTCTTCATTGATCTGAGCAGCATCAGGTTGATTATGTAACTTTCAGGATGGTCAGATATTTCATCAAGAAAAGCCTGTAGTCTTTTTTTGTTAAAGGGGTCTATCCTCTTATTCTTGCAGTTGAAAATAAATTCGGCAAAATCATGCATCTCGTCTTCATCAGGTTCAGGGTGGCTTCTGCATACTGACGGGAGGCTTTTCTGGCTCATGAATGTTGCAGCAGCCTGATTTGCCGCAATCATAAACTCTTCGATAATTATGTGCGAAATATCTCTTGTGGACTTCTCTATTGTGTCGATTTTGCCGTCTTCGCCAACCCTTATATTAATCTCCGGTAGGTTCAGTTCAAGCGCTCCCTCTTCCATCCGGTTTCTATAGAGTAGCTTTGCAAGTTTACTTGCTTCAAGCAGAAGGTTTGTTACGGGGTCTGTGTCGTCTTCATCGCTTCCCATTAATACCT
>CAXMPV010000032.1:0-12318 GCA_964195175.1 uncultured Thermodesulfobacteriota bacterium
ATGCCATGCCTTTAATGTATAGTTCCCTGGTGGAATATTATCAATTTTGAAATTACCGTCTTTCAATGTAACTATAAAATATGGGTTATCAAATACAGCGACAAATGCAGACATCTCCGCATGCACGTTACAAAGAATAGGAACGTTACACGGTTTATCAAATATTACCTGTTTTACAACACCTACGTCGTAAGTACCAAGATTGAATTGATTACAACCGTCCTGCGGAGAGAAAACATTATGTTTTACAATATCACTGTTCGGGAAATCAATAATGGTGCCTTTCTGTACAGCGAGAACATGTGGAACGAAAGTCCGATCAAATTGACCTATCACCCCATGCTCTTCTGGTGCAGGGTAATCGTTGCCACCGACTTCTTCAATGAAAACTACTATGTTTTCAGGATATTTCATCCTTTTGCATTTTACATTACCTGTAATAGTGCCTCCATTTTCAACTTTGACTTCTATCTTTATCTCCCGTTTTAGATCCTGTCTGGCATTAGTTAACTTTTCCTGCATTATCCTGACCTGATTTGCATACATGGTTCTGGCGTCTGCTTGAACTTCCTGGTCCAAAACTAACAATGTAGTTACAAAACAGAAAAGTATTAAGAAATATATATTTTTCATTTTACTCACAGCGTCGCTTACTGTTGAAATTCCGTAGCTTTTTAAGGCCTTCTTCGAATAGATTGTTGCAACAACCAATGATCACTCTTAATGGAATGAATCTATTTTATGTAAATTATCGTGGAAATCCAAGCCTATTTATCTCTTATAATCTGATGAGACACGGGGATGCTGATGCATTCCCCTCTAGAGAATTATCCAGCAATTCTTGCACTCAAGGCACAGATATGTTTATCATCTTGCTGCCGAAGCACGAAATATCAAAAAGCAGATAGTACGCCTGTATTTACAATATTTTAGCAGTTCTACCGCTACAGTATGGAGTGGAAATGAATGGTGCACAACGGCTATTCAGTGGAATTATTTTATAAATTTAAGCACGTTGAAAGAGTAGGACACTAGCATCCTCCTGTTCGACAGTGGAACTGTCGAACAGGAAAGAAAATACGTTAATTATTTTTTCTTTTTTGCTGTCGTTTTCTTAGCAACAGTTTTTGCTTTTGGCTTTGCACTGGGTTTTGCTTTAGTCTTAGCTTTCGCCTTTGCCTTTGGTATCGCTTTTGGTGAACATAAGCTGCTCTTGATTACCGCAACCCTGCCACAACCTCCACAGTAGTATTTGAATTTAAGGACTTTTGGTGCACATACATGTCTTGTGTCGGTTTCTACTACTCCGCAATATTCACAGACAAGTGTCTTCTCCATTGGGGCAGGTTTACATAAGTGGCCTCTCTTTGTGGCGACTTTTCCACATGTTTTACAGGTATATATTTTTTTCGCACTCTTTTTCTTAACAGCCATATTTATCTCCTTTCATTTAGATTAAATTCCCACTTAAATCAGGGTCAAGGTCAGAATGGTGTTACTTCATTCCACAACAACCTGTGCCGCTGCAGGAACCTGGCGATGATGGAGGCATGCCTCCTCCACCTGCCGAGTCAGATAGTGAACCACTTGCAAATACAGAGAACTGTTTTTCTAACGATTTACCACCACATTCAGGGCAAACTACTTTTTCATTATTTCTCTGAAGTATCTCAGAGACTTTTTCACACTTTTTACATTTATATTCATATAAAGGCATTTCTTTTCTCTCCTATAAAAACGGTAAAATAACAAACTGTTAAAGCAATGTCAAGGTGTTATAGATATCTAATTGAAGATCCATCTTGTCATTTGTAATATGTGAATTGACATTATAGTCGGTAATGTATAAATTGTTTCAAGCGAATGTTTATGTTAGGGCTTTCTGTTGTGCTTCTTCTTCAAATTTTATTTTGTCCTGATCGTACTTTTCACTTGTATCCTCAAGATCTTTGTAGAGGGTGTCAATATGGTTTTGTGTCTGTTTACTTGATTTGGACAGTCTTGATATCGCGGCTCCATCCTGGTCGTGCGACGCTTTGATCAGGGCCTCAGTGTCTATTTGAAGTTGCCGTTCCGCTTTTTCGATATCCTTCTCTATTCCTTTGATTTTCTTTTCAATGGGGGCCAATGCCTTTGAGCGCCTGGTATTAAACTCAGCACGGATTTGTCTTTTCTCTTTCTTGTTCAGACCTTTTGTCTCTTCCTGTTTAGATGATTTTTTCTTTGGCTTGATACTGTCCTGATCGTCCCATCCAATTTGTTCAAGGAATTGAGAATAGGTGCCATGAAAGAAGAATATTCTATCATGGTGAAATACTATCAGTTTATTTGCAACCCTGTGGAGGATGTGTTCGTTGTGGGTGACCATGAGCACTGCACCACTAAAGTTGTCAATAGCGTCCATCATGGCTTCACACGACTGCATGTCAAGATGGTGAGTTGGTTCGTCAAGCAAGAGGATATTAGTTGGCATAACAAGTAGCTTTCCAAGTAGTGTTCTGCACTTTTCACCTCCTGACAGAACTTTTATCTTTTTTAGAGCACTCTCTCCTGAGAACATCATTGCACCGCAGATACTTCTGACTCTTCCCCTCTCAATGCTTGAGACAGTTGAGGTAATCTCTTCTTCAACAGTCAATTGGTCATTCAGGGTTGCAGTATTTGCCTGTTCATAGTAACCAATCTTAGTCTGTGGATGGTTTCTAACCTTTCCTTCGTTGGGAGGTAATATACCGGCCAGTAATTTCAACAATGTTGTCTTGCCTTTACCATTCTTGCCGATTATGCATATCTTATCATTACTCTCGATATTAAAGTTAAGATGGTCTATGAGAGGTGAATCGTTACCATTATAGGAAAAAGTCAAGTCCTGCGCTTCCATTATGGATTTAGCAGGGAATGGGGCTGAATTAAATGAAAATGATAGTGTGGATATTTTTTCAAGTTTTTTCAGTACTTCCTGCTTTTCAAGGGCTTTGACGCGTGACTGTACAAGGCTGGCATGCCCGGCCTTTGCCCTGAAACTGTTTATGAAGCTCTCTGCCTGCTTACGTTTTTTGTCTTCATTGAGACGCTGTTTTTCATGGATCTCTTCTGATTTTAATATCCTGTCATAATACTCCTGTGTGGTTCCCTTGATCTTTACAATTTTGTGTCGATGAATTCCTAATGTATGCGTAGCAACACTGTCCGTAAATCCCATGTCATGGCTTATGATGACAATCTCATTTTTCCAGTTAATCAGGAAACCGGTTAGCCAGCGTATGGAGACAATATCCAGGAAATTTGTCGGTTCGTCAAGTAGTAGGAGATTAGGGTCTGAAACTAAAACCTTTGCAAGATTCAACCTGATTTGATAACCACCTGAAAATTCAGCTGGATTACGGTCAAAATCATCTTCAGAAAAACCAAGGCCGGAAAGCACGCTCTTAACTCTCCAGTCATCTCCCTCCTGATCGGCAGGCAGACTGTAGCACCCTTCTTCCAGAACCGTTGGTTTTGTAAAATTAATGTGCTGGCTCAAATATCCTATACGGTAGTTCTTTGGAACGGCAATGTTACCCTCATCACACTGCTCCTGCCCTGTGAGCATTCGGAACAATGTTGTCTTGCCGTGTCCATTTCTGCCAACCAGAGCAGTGCGTTCGCGGGGATTCAGGTTAAAAGATATGTTGTCAAATATAACTTGTTCGAGGTAGTTCTTGCTTACGTCTTGAACGGAAATCATAGTTTAATGTCATGTAATTAATTATTTATATTTACTGGATTTTGAAACGAGATTTTCAGCTATTTCACCCCAATTGTTTTTAAACTTCATAGCCTTATCATCAATATAGGCGACCCCAATCGGTTTGTCAGGTACCCACACATCATCAAAGGGCAGTTTATAGTATTTCATATACTCCTTTATCCTGTCGAACTGATCACCAATGAGTACATTCTTAAACTTAAATGATGTTCTGCATGAATGGATAGCAAGACGGTAGCCGGCTTTTCTTAATGTATCTAGTGCTTCCTGAACACCTTCAGTTGGTTATCCAACATTCGGAAAACGATGCTCACAAATAACACCATCAAAATCAACAACTAAGGAAGGCCTCTTTTTCATTATTGTCTCCTATCTATTTTACTTTTAACAGTTAAGACCGGGCATGGCGCTTTTCTTACTACCTTCTCGGCAACACTGCCAATCAGCATATGTGCAATACCAGTCCTTCCATGTGTGCCAATCACTATTAAATCTATATTCTTATTCTTTGCCGTAATTATGATTTCAAGAAATGGAACCCCAAACAAAATGACAGTTTCTACTCTGTTTTGAACTTCTTCCGGGATTACCGCTAACAATTTTTTCTCTAATTGCTCTCTGGTTGATTGATCTAGCGCTATCTTAGTTACAGACGGTTCTTGTCCATAAATAGGGCCACCATAATCAAAAACCCTGCTATCCACAACGTGGGCCAGGTATAGGGTGGCATCATCATCTTTTGGCATCAGATGTATTGCATATTTTAATGCTTCTTGAGCGTTTTCAGAAAAATCAAAAGGACATAATATTTTTTTTAATTTTACCATCTGAATTCTCCTTCGTATATTTATCCTGATATACTAAATAGAATCGCAGGGACTCCTTGCTCATCAATGTGATGAATGTACTCGCGTTGTTTGCTGACCATGTAAGTGCATGCTGTAAATGGGAGTTTGTAGCTCAAGTATAAATACTAAGGCATGACAAATTCATGGCCGGGTTGTCTGACGGTTAGCACCGGACAGGGGGCCTTTCTTACAACTTTTTCTGACACGCTGCCCAGCATCATATGCGAGAGACCGGTTCTTCCATGCGAGCCGATTACTACCATATCAATATCTTTTTCCTTTGCAGTGCTTATGATTTCTGCGAAAGGAATACCCTGGGTCACAATGGCCTCTATATCCATGTCATCTCTGATCTCTTCCGGTATACAATCAAGAAGTTTTACTTTTAATTGTTCAAGTGTCTCTTCATCCGGTAATGGCTTTGACATTGCATCTAATCCCTCACTAAAAGAACGAATGTCTATTACATGCAACAGCAACAATTTTGCTTCGTCTTTCATTGCAAGTGAGACCGCGTATTTCAGAGCCTCTTTTGAACAATCGGAATGATCAATAGGGCATAATATCTTCTTTAAGGAAATCATTTTAAACCTGGCTCCTTTCAATCGCTAACTTTATGGTCTGTAGCTTTCAGGCTGTGATTACTTTAATAGTATTAAACAAAAAGCAACAAACTAGCAAACGTTCCCCGACACGCTTTTTGGTGGAAACTAACTAATTTATCTGCATAGCAATACAGCGCAACTTACTTTTCTCATAATCTGTACAGTAGTATTTCCAAGGATTAATTCTCTTATTTTAGAGTGACCGTAGGCGCCCATTGCCAGCAGGTCATATGAACCTTCCTTGCAGAGTTCCAGAATTGCACTCACGGTTTCGCCATCTTTAAGGACCTTGTCATACGTAATTTTGCAATCTTTCAGGTTCTCATCTGCTTGAGAAAGGATATCTTCTCCCGCATTTTTATCATCAGATACGGTGACAACCGTTAGAGGAAGTTTCATCTGTTCCGCAATATCCGCACCTGCAGTCAAGGCCTTGGTTGAAAAAGAACTGGCATCATACGCAACCAGTATTTTTGTAATCTTCTTATATTTCTCAGGGGTTACCAATACAGGTTTATGTGTCTGCCTTACGACAGATTCCAGGTTTGAACCCAGGAAAGCATCACGCCAGAATGCATGCTCACCTGCCATTCCCATCGATATCATATCGCATCTTTTTGCAGATTCTACTATCTCCTTGCCAACTACGCCTTCCTTTGTAGTACGTGTAAAAGAAATTCCGGCAGAGTTGCATTTTCCTTCCAGTTCATCCAGGGCAGCCCTGGCAGTGTCCTCCAGAAACTGTCGTACCTTCTGTTGAAAATCAGCGTAAGGCACCATGCCACCAATGCTTGTTCCCAAGTCTCTCATGAATGGTCCGGCTAATTTCTTTATATCAATTATTGAGATTCCTACTATCTCTGAGTCGAAAGACCTTGATAGATCAATCGCATAATCAACTGCGACCAGACTCGTGTCTGAAGAATCAATCGGTACAAGTATTGTTTTAAACATCTCAATCTCCTAATTTGTGCAATTAATTTATAAGGACTCACGCTCTACGCTTATATTACTACACTATAAATTTAAAGTCTATATAAATTAGCTCTTGAAACCTCTGAAATACATCTTTTACTCCTATTGGTTTTCCTGCATTTTTGTGGTTATTGCGTATGTTTTAAACAGATAAGGTGTCCTTCTGCAGATAGAGACAAGCATAAGCATTAAGGGAACTTCTATCAAGACTCCAACTACTGTAGCTAGTGCGGCACCGGAAGAAAGCCCAAAAAGCATTGCCGATGTTGCAATAGCCACTTCAAAGTGATTTGAAGCACCAATTAAAGCCGAAGGGGCGGCATCCTGATAAGAGAGTTTTAATAGTCTTGCCAGAAGGAAGTAACTGAGGCTGAAAATGAAGATCGTCTGGATGAATAGTGGGATTGAGATCCATAGTATCGTTAATGGATTATTAACAATAATCTGGCCCTTAAAAGAGAAGAGAAGTACCAATGTAGTTAATAGAGCTATTATGCTGACCGGCGTGAGCCAATGAACGAATTTATCATTAAACCACTCCTGTCCCTTGAAACTAATAATCGCCTTACGCGTAAAGTATCCGGTAACCAATGGCAGGGCGACATAAACAGCAACAGAAAATAGAATGGTCTGCCATGGTATAGGCATGGCAGATACCCCTAGCAGAAAACCGCCAAGGGGTGCATAAAGTACAAGCATAGTCAAAGAATTGATAGCGACCATTACCAGAGTAAGGCTGTCATTGCCTCTCGCCAGATAACCCCACATCAAAACCATTGCTGTACAGGGTGCGATCCCCAGAAGGATTGTTCCCGCGATGTAGCTTCTCCACAACTCTACTTCATCACCGTTTTTTAGGATCTCTGTGCCGGGTAGAAAATCTTTAAAAAGGTAACCCAGAAAAAACCATGCAATGAGAAACATGGTAAACGGTTTGATTGCCCAATTGATAAAGAGAGTGAGGCCAACCGCTTTTGGTGTCTTTGCTGCTTTTAGCACCTCTGCGAAATCTATCTTGACCATGATTGGATACATCATGAAGAACAGGCATACGGCAATAGGTATGGATACCCGGTATATTGAAAGCGAGTCCAGCTTAAAGGCAATATCAGGCATTGCTTCCCCTATGCCGATTCCTGCTCCTATGCAGAGTACTACCCATAGTGTCAGGTATTTTTCGAAGAATGATAATTTTTTAACTTCAGTCATTTCGTTTTACAATTGCCATGTCTAAGCGTATAAATGGAAGGCTAAAGCCATTCCGCTACAGTTTGTGGATAACACTTAGTTCCCAAGCTTCCACAAACATCTCGTTCCCATGCTCCAGCGTAGGAACGTTCACTCAGCAAGGCTTTCCATCTCGAATTGTCTCTTGCGATAAAAACTTATTTATGATTCCGCCAGCCTCGCTCCATCTCTTCTGGTCGATACAGTAGCAGACCCTGGGGCCGTCTATGTCGCCAACTATCAATCCTGCTTCCTTCAGCTCTTTCAGGTGTTGTGACACGGTAGATTGAGACAGCGGGAGTTCATTAACAACATCGCTGCAGATACACTCTCTCTTTTTGATCAGAAAGTTGATGATCGCAATCCGCGCCGGATGGGCTAATGCGTTGCAGAGCGCCGCAGTCTTCCTCTCTTTTGTGTTAAATTCACTAACTTTTGTTATCGCCATAATATCAATAATCCTATATCGCAAATATACGATAATGTAATCTGAAGTCAATGGAAAATTAAATAAAAATATTTGGTATTCTACAGGCATCTTTTTTCTCTCTTAGTGTCAATTTGTGAAATTTGTGTCTAAATTCTTAAATTCCTCAATCTTAGTTCTTTTCTTTGCGCTCTCGGTGCCTTTGCGGTGAATATCTGTTTCTCTCTGTGTACTCTGCGTTGAGACCTGTTTTTAGAATCTTTTATATTGCAAAACAACTCCACCCTTTTATAATAATAGACCATGGGCAGCAGTTACAAATCGTGTTGATCATTGTATAGGGAGATATACGGATGATAGAAGACAATATAGATATGAAATAGGATAGGCGCAAGGGGCCGGATCTTTTGATTAAGGTACTCAGGTGGCTTGGTATTTTCGGCTGGTTTGTGATGATTGTGGCTCTATATATTCTCGACATGGCAAAACCGGAAGAAGAGAATATGTTCACCAAGGCTGCAGACGTCAATGTGCGAACAACATGGGACCCGAGATTAATTCATTATCTTTTCTGCCTATTGATCTTTGGGCTTTGTATTAGTGTCATTGGGGTTGTTATCAATTCAAGACGGCATCATCGTAAAGATGACAGATTCAAATACATCCTGATTACGCTGGGAGCAATAGCTACTTTCGGAATAATCAAATATCTCTACAAGTTTTAATGTCGGGTGGGTGGAGGTGGTTAGATTAGTCATTTGTTATTTGCAAATCGTAATTCGTAAATCCTAATGTCTTTTCTCTGCGCACTCTTTGCCTTCGCGTGAAAAATTTATTTGTTTTAAAGGAGAATTGAAATGAAGAAGAATTATTGGTGGTTGATGTTTGTAATAGTCTTTGTTGTCGGTTTAATGATTTCGAGTGCGTTCGTATCTGCAGAGGAGAAGGCTGTTGAAATACAATGGGAATATAAGATAGTAAATGCAAAAACTAAAGGATCGATGAAACAACAGGTTAAGCAAGATCAGCCGGTACTTAATGAACTTGGTAAGCAAGGATGGGAACTTGTCACTGTGCAATATAGTAACTACTATTTTAAAAGAAAAATTAGAAAATAGAAAAGGTTTCGGATTGGGAGTTAATCTGTGGGTTAAATTTCTGTTTTTCTTTACGCCTGCCCTGTGAAATCTGAAGTCATTTCACAGGGGTTCTCCCCGGACAAAAGACACCGAGGACTTTCTGCAGTGCTGTGTGAGGAATTTATTTTACCTTCTCTCTTTTAGTATTAATCTCCACCTCTATTTGCACACTCTGTGATCTCTGCGTTAAAAGCCATTTCAAAAATCAATTTTATGATCAGGATGAGTGCCATCAACTATCTGTTTGCCTAAATTTAATGAATGTTCTTCTGCCTCTTCTTTGGTGTCAAAAATTTCTTTACAATAAAACGCCTTTGTTTTATAGCCATCGGAACTAACCTTGTTGATATGAACAGAAGTCATCCATTCATCTTTACCATATGATTTTGCCGGTGCAGTATCTAAATCGTAATCTTTATAGCTTGTATTCATAATTCTCCTTTGTAATAAATTTGGTAATACTCTGATAATTAATACATCCTATCCAATATCATACCCCTGTCAATTCAAAATGTGGATGATGGTTGGAAATAAGGCTACTGTTTTCTTACCGAATATGTCAGAATGGCTTTAAATTAGCATTTAGGTAAAAATAGAGGAGGCGGTATATGGCTGGGTTTTTAGATAAATTTAGAAGTAATGTAATCACATCAGTATGGAAAGACAAAGATGATCAGCCTGAAGCTAAGGACATAGATGATAAGATCGCCCTGGGGGCGTTGTTATGGGTTGTTGCAGAGGCGGATGAGAAGTTTCTGGCGAAAGAAGATGAAAAGATCAAAGAAATCCTCACTTTATATAGTAAAATACCAGAAGAAGAGATGGTAACGGTTATGGCTTCTATTAAGGAAGCCGCGGTAGAAAGAATAGATCTGCATCGTTTTACACGTGAGGTAGGTAAAAACCTCTCTTATGACGTAAGAAAGTCAGTTATAGAAACTCTTTTTCGCGTTGCATGCTGTGATGATGAGTTAGATAATAATGAGATTGAGACAATAAGAAAAATATCAGGCCTGTTTCATATAGCACATAAGGATTTCATTGATGCCAAAATAACTATCAAGAAGGAGTTTGGCCTGGATGTCGCTGAGTAAAAATCCGGGGTTGAACCTTTCAAATTGACAAACTATCCAATCTGTCGTTTCTGCATTTGATAGTATACATTTCCTTCCAAAATCTTATCTGGCAAGTACCTGTGTTAATCTGCGTCCAAATTTCCTTTTTATCGTTGCCTGAGTTATCTAATAACTTAACTATTAAAGAATGCTGTTTTTTCTGTTATAATGACATGTTCGGTAAATTTTTATATTATTGTCTTTAACATGAAATAAGGAAAAGGAATTCAGGCTATGGGTTTAAACTGTGGTATTGTCGGATTGCCTAACGTAGGCAAATCTACAATTTTTAATGCTTTAACGTCGTCCAACGTGGCCTCGGAAAATTATCCATTCTGTACCATCGATCCAAATGTCGGAATCGTGGCAGTTCCAGATGAACGATTAGATCAAATAACGGAATTTATTCCCCCCGAAAAAACCATTCCTGCAATGGTTGAGTTTGTGGATATTGCCGGTTTGGTAAAAGGCGCCAGTAAAGGAGAGGGATTGGGAAATAAGTTTTTAGGACATATAAAGAGCGTAAATGCTATTCTGCACGTTGTACGCTGCTTCGAAAAAGAGGACACCGTGCATGTGGAAGGGTCCGTAGATCCAATCAGGGATATTGAAATTATCCATACTGAATTGCTCCTAGCGGATATAGACACGGTAGAAAAAAGGATACTGAAAAACGAAAAACTATCGAAGACCGGAGACAAGAAGTTATTGGAGGAGATTGCAATTCTTAAAGAAGTGCTGGACGGTTTGAATAACGGTACTCCTATGCGACTGTTACCTCTTTCGGATGAGAAAAAACTGTGTACGGAAGATTTGCATCTGATTACAGCAAAACCGGTATTATACGTCATAAATGTCTTTGATTTTGAGAAAGACAAGGGGTATATCGATACCATTTCGGCTTACGCGCAAAAGGAGGATTCAAAATGTGTTGTCCTCTCCGGAGATGTTGAAGCGGAAATTGCCAGAATGGATCCATCGGAACAGGCGGAGTATTATGAGGACATGGGAATAAAGGAATCCGGGCTCAAGAGATTGATACGCGAGGCGTATATATTGTTGGGACTCTCTACTTACTTTACCGCAGGGCCAAAGGAGGTGCGTGCCTGGACTATAGATAACGGAACAAAAGCCCCACAAGCAGCAGGGGTAATCCACTCGGATTTTGAACGAGGCTTCATTCGTGCGGAGGTATTCGGTTACGATGATCTTGCAATTCACAAGTCAGAACTGAAGGTGAAGGAAAAAGGGCTCTTAAGGATTGAAGGAAAAGACTATGTGGTAAAAGATGGTGATATTATGCATTTTAGATTTAGTGTATAAAAATATCTTCAGGGACCTGATAAACTTTAATAAGATGGGAATCAAGACTTTATGAAATTAAACTCAACTAAACTCAAATTCAGAACACTTTGTCCTCCGCTTTCTCTTGCTAATCGTATTAAAGAGGGTCTGCCACGTCTGATTCTCGACCGCTTACCGGAGAGCCATGATTTTACAGAAACAGCCTGGTGTAAGCTTCGGGACAGCCAGGGTGGATTTCTCAGCTGGGGGTGTATTGATCCCGCCAGCAACGCCATGCACCTGATATCAAGTAGTGAAGCTGACCCTGGCGTGGATTTTGTCACACGGTTAGAGAATGCTTTGGGCAAACGCTCTGCTCAGGAAATCTCAAAGGGGGAAGTAGTTCGACTTGTTAATGGTCCCGGTGATAATCTTTCAGGATTCGTTCTGGATTCTTACGGCAGCACGCTGATACTCACACTTGAAAGCTGGGCACTTTCTGACTTGGTTGATTATAATATCCATAAAGTTATGGCGACTTTGAAACCTGAACACATCATCCTGAAAATCCGTGAGAAAGGACGCAAACTCAAGGGCAAGATTCCGGAGAGATCACTGTTAGGGTTGCCTATGGAAGGGAAAATCCAAGTTCAGGAAAACGGAGTCAGCTATCTTGTGCAGCCAATGGGCAGCCTGGACACAGGGCTCTTTTTTGATTTGAGGGGGGCAAGGAAAGAGTTTGCTCAGAATGCGAAGGAGAAGAGTGTTCTGAATCTTTTTTCTTACACCGGAGCCTTCAGCCTTACTGCCGCTCTGGCAGGTGCGAGTCAGGTAGTTTCGGTAGATACGTCACAGGAATGTCATAAATGGGCCAGGGAGAACTTTGCACTGAACAACGTTGATCATGAGGCAGATAAATTTCGTTTTGTAAAGGACAACGTATTTAACTA
>CAXMPV010000033.1:0-4997 GCA_964195175.1 uncultured Thermodesulfobacteriota bacterium
ATCGCCAACACTTTTTTCAGAAGATAAAGGCCTTTTTACAATATGATAATAGTCCATAATGGAATTCCGAATTTAGTCAGTTTTTAGTAAATTTATTTAAATTTAATGCTATCTAACACATCTTTAACTATTAATAACTTTTTGTATTTAACCACATCATACGCATTTAAGTCAGGCGCAACTCTAAGCCTTACATTATAAATATTCCTAGATGACTTCCAAATCGTCTCATCAAACTCTTGTATTACGATAAGGCAGCTCTCCCTGATGTCTAAATTCTTCAATATACTTGCCATCTTTTTTGTACTAGGAGATTCCAATTCAAGCTTATCAATAAGAACCACTTCGTTATCTATCAATCTAGACAGGATTGCAGACTGCAAGGCCGCTTTTTTGGCTTTACGATGTATCGAGAAAGAATAATCCCTAGGCCTCGGCCCAAAAACAACTCCACCACCTTTCCATATCGGAGAACGAATATCACCCACCCTCGCCCTTCCAGTATGCTTCTGCTTCCATGGCTTTCTTCCCCCGCCTGCAACCTCTCCACGAGTTTTAGTTGATGCCGTTCCTCTCCTGTGATTTGCCTCATGCATAATTATCGCATCTCTCAAGAGTTCCCTACGCACATTACCACCAAATCTTTCCTCAGGCAAAGACACACTCTCTAAAGCCTTACCGCTATTATCAAATACTGGCACTTTTATCATAATTCGCTTCTACTCTTTCGTATAATTACATAACCACCATTTGGACCGGGAACCGCCCCTTTAACAACTAACATGTCCCTGTCTTTGTCTACCTTAATTACATCCAGATTCTTCACAGTAACCCTCTTACCACCCATTCGCCCTGCCATTTTTTTACCCTTAACCACATGCCCAGGGCTAGTACCTGCACCAACTGAACCAGCACCCCTTGGCGTTGTACAACCGTGTGTAGCAGGCCCTCCACTAAAACCCCATCTTTTCATAACACCAGCAAAACCTTTTCCTTTACTGGTACCAGTAACATCTATCGACTTCACATCATCAAAAACAGAAACCGTTAAAGTTTGTCCTGGCTCATATTCCGCATCTATTGTATCAGTACGAAACTCCCTTATCAGCCTTTTTACACCTGCCTTCACTTTGGAACAATGTCCAATCTCAGCCTTAGAAGCCCTTTTCTTTTTCTTCTCCCCAAAGCCAATCTGCAGAGCGGAATACCCATCGCTCTCCTTGCTTTTTATCTGCAAGAGATCACACGGACCCGCCTGTAATAACGTCACCGGGATTAGACCTCCCTCTTTACTAAAAATCTGGGTCATACCTAATTTTTTACCAAGCAATCCTGCTATCATGTGCAATACCTATAAATCCCAATTAAAAATTTCTTTTTATTAAAAAACAAATGAACACCTATGCCTTTATCTTTATCTCTATTCCTGCAGGCATATTAAGCTTGTTCAATGCATCAACCGTCTTCGGAGTTGGCTCAATGATATCTATCAGACGCTTGTGTGTTCTTATTTCAAATTGCTCTCTTGACTTTTTGTCAACGTGCGGCGAGCGAAGAACTGTATACCGTTCCATTCGAGTCGGTAAAGGTATCGGACCTGACACCCTTGCTCCCGTCCGTTTAGCAGTATCCATTATATCCACTGCAGACTGGTCGAGTATCTTATGATCGTAAGCTTCCATCCGAATTCTAATTTTATAATCTATTTTATTTCCCATGGCTTATCAATTCTATTATTCAATTATTTTAGTAACAACACCAGCACCTACGGTTTTCCCGCCTTCTCTTATAGCAAATCTCAACTCTTTATCCATCGCTATAGGAGTTATCAACTCTATCAGCAAGTTAGCATTATCTCCCGGCATCACCATCTCCGCACCACCCAACAACGTCGCAACACCTGTCACATCCGTCGTCCTGAAATAAAACTGAGGCCTGTATCCATTGAAAAACGGTGTATGCCTACCACCCTCTTCCTTCGTCAATATATAAGCCTCTGCCTCAAACTTGGTATGCGGTGTTATACTACCCGGCTTCGCCAACACCTGACCTCGCTCCAAATCATCCTTCTCTACTCCCCTTAACAACACGCCTACGTTATCCCCTGCCATTCCCTCATCAAGCGTCTTATTAAACATCTCTACCCCAGTACAAGTCGTCTTCCTGATCTCCTTTACCATTCCAACTATGTCCACCTCATCGCCAACCTTCAAAACACCACGCTCCATTCGACCAGTACCAACCGTACCCCTGCCCTTTATACTAAAAACATCTTCCAGAGACATCAAAAACGGCTTGTCAGTCTCACGAACAGGATCAGGTATATAAGTATCAAGTGCATCCATCAGCTCATGTATGCGCCCGCAATGCTCACATTCTCTCTTACCACAGCCACACTCAGCAGCCTTTATCGCAGAACCCTTGATTACAGGTATATCGTCACCCGGAAACTCATACTTGCACAATAGCTCCCGAATTTCCATCTCTACCAACTCTACCAACTCAGGATCTTCCAACTGATCCATTTTATTCATAAATACCACTATCCTCGGCACACCTACCTGCCTCGCCAGCAATATATGTTCTCGCGTCTGAGGCATCGGACCATCCGGCGCACTCACCACCAATATCGCACCATCCATCTGCGCAGCACCAGTTATCATATTCTTTACATAATCAGCATGACCAGGACAATCAACATGAGCATAATGCCTTTTCTCAGTCTCATACTCAACATGCGCTATCGCGATTGTTATACCTCGCTCCCTCTCCTCAGGCGCATTGTCTATCGAATCAAAGGCCCTCGCCTTGGCGTTTCCACACGTCGCCAATGTATTCGTTATCACTGACGTCAACGTAGTCTTACCATGGTCCACATGCCCTATCGTTCCTACATTCACATGCGGCTTTGTCCTCTGAAATATCTCCTTGGCCATACCTCTTTCACCTCCCAATACAACTTATTAATTATCTAAAATTATGTTAGACTGCTATAAACTTTTGCCGGTGCCGGTTTATACTCGCAAGGCTCCATAGTAAATGTTCCCCTGCCCTGAGTAATTGATCTTATTACGCTCGAATATCCAAATGTCTCCGCCAATGGTATCTTGCCCTTAACTATCCTCAGATCTACATCATTAACCATCTCGTCGACTATGGCCCGTCTACTATTAAAATCGCCAAGAACATCGCCGAGATAATGCTCTGGAACCGTAACCTCTATTTTCATTATTGGTTCTAGTAATATAGATTTAGCACTTTCCACTGCCTTTCTTAAGGCGATACCAGCGACATTGTAAAAAGCGAACTCTGACGAATCAACGGTATGCATATCCCCATCCAACAGGGTCACTTTCATATTTACAAGAGGGTAACCACCAGACACACCGCTCTTTGCTGTATCCATAATACCTTTTTGTACAGATTTTATATATGGCTTAGTAATCGCACCGCCTTTTATCTTGTCTACGAATTCAACAGAGTTCTCTCCCTTATGCGGTTCCAGCTTAATTTCTATACGAGCATATTGCCCACGCCCGCCCGTCTGTTTTACAAATTTTTCGTCTATCTCCGCTTCACGCTCTATCGTTTCTCTATATGAAACCCTAGGGGCTCCAACATTTGCGTTTACTTTATACTCACTTAACATTCTGTTTTTTAAGACTTCAAGATGCAATTCCCCCATGCCAGAGATAATCAACTGACTCGTTTCGCTATCTGTATGAATCTTAAATGTCGGATCCTCTTTCGCCAGCTTGGCCAGCACAATAGCCAATTTCTCTTTTTCAACTTCCGTCTTCGGCTCTATGGCCATAGAAATAACTGTTTCTGGAAATTCTATTTTCTCAAGAATCACAGGGTGATCCTCAACACATATCGTATCCCCGGTACCAGTATCTCTAAAACCCACAACCGCCACAATATCTCCTGCCGTAGCATTATCCAACTGCTCACGTTTGTCCGCATGCATACTGTAGATACGACTGGCTAATTCTTTCTTCCTTGTTCTTGGATTATAAAGTCTTTGTCCTGATGTAAGCGTTCCTGAATAAATTCGCAGGTAAGTAAGATCACCATGTTTGTCAGAAGCTATCTTGAACGCCAGAGCGCTCAAATGCTCATCTGCGGTAGGTTTTCTTTCTGTTTCAGTGTCATCTTTTACATTTATACCTTTTACCGGAGGAATATCCATAGGCGATGGCAAATAGTCGCACACAGCATCAAGCAACTGCTGAACCCCCCTATTTTTGAAAGCAGACCCACATAACACCGGCATCAAACCGTAATTGATGGTTCCTTCACGCAAAGCACTCATAATTTCTTCTTCACTAAAGGCACTCTCACTTAGATATTTATCCATAAACCAATCTACCTTGTCAGCAATGCCCTCTAGCATCATCTCTCTGTATAGCGCTACTTCTTCCAACATATTTTCAGGTATTTCACGCTCTTCATACTCCGACCCAGACGTGTCATCATCATGGGTAGTTATTATAGCTTTCATTTTTATTAAATCAACCAAACCTTCAAAGTTTTTTTCTTTACCAATAGGGAGTTGGACTGGAACGATATTCTTGTTTAATTTATCTTTGATATCGTTAAATACTTTTATAAAATCAGCGCCCATTCTATCCATTTTATTAACGAAACAGATTCGGGGAACTTTATATTTATTAGCCTGTCTCCACACTGTCTCGGTTTGCGCTTCGACACCACCAACACCGCAAAAAACGCATATAGCTCCATCAAGGACTCTTAGAGAACGCTCCACCTCAATAGTAAAGTCTACATGCCCCGGAGTGTCTATTACGTTTATTTGAAAATCATTCCAAAAACATGTAGTCGCTGCAGACGTAATAGTAATACCGCGCTTCTGTTCCTCCTCCATCCAGTCCATTGTTGCTGTGCCTTCATGAACCTCGCCCAGCTTAAAATTCTTTCCGGTATAAAAGAGAATGCGCTCCGTAGTTGTAGTTTTACCTGCATCTATATGAGCT
>CAXMPV010000033.1:5007-12255 GCA_964195175.1 uncultured Thermodesulfobacteriota bacterium
AACATGCGGTTTCGTACGTTCAAATTTTTCGCGTGCCATTTTATGAATTCCTTTAAAGTTTAATTTTTATAAATTAATATAATGATAAAAGCTTTTAGCGAGAAATGATATTTATATATTAATATCTAAAATGAGCAAAAGCTTTATTTGCTTCGGCCATTTTATGTGTATTTTCCTTTTTTGTAATTGAGACACCTTGTTTTTTATATGCATCAGAAAGCTCATCAGCGAGTCTTAAATATGCAGCTTTACCTTTCTTACTTCGAACCGCAGCGAGAATCCACCTTATCGCCAACGATAACTGCCTTTTTCTCGACACCTCACGCGGTACTTGATAAGTTGCACCGCCAACTCTCTTCGACTTTACTTCAACTAATGGCTTTACATTACTAATAGCACCCTCAAATATTTCTAGCGGCTCTTTATCTTCAAATCTAGTCCCTATTAAGTCCATAGCTTTATAAAACACTTTTTCTGCGACACTTTTCTTACCTTCATGCATTAGATTATTTATAAACTTAGTGACCAACATACTCTTAAAACGCACATCAGGTTGAATATAAACTTCTGTACTTCTATATTGCAGTGCCATGTATTATCTCCTACGCCATTATTTAATAAATAAATTTACAATTTATTTTGGACTTTTTGCCCCGTATTTAGATCGACCACGCATTCTACCTTCTACACCAGCAGTGTCCAATCTACCCCTTATTATATGATATTTAACACCCGGAAGATCACGAACCCTACCGCCTCTTAACAAGACAATTGAATGCTCCTGCAAGTTGTGCCCTTCTCCCGGTATGTAAGCGGTAACTTCTTTTCCATTAGTCAATTTCACCCTCGCCACCTTCCTCAACGCCGAGTTCGGTTTTTTTGGTGTTCGAGTCATTACCTGAAGACAAACGCCTTTCTTTTGAGGACATCTGTCCAAATCAATGCTCTTGCTTTTACTTTTTATCTTTTTTCTACCTTTTCTTACTAACTGATTTATGGTTGGCATTTTTTATTCCTCTATCTCAATTAGACAATGTTGACAACAACTCGTCCTTTTCTTCAATTTTATCACTAGCTGCTTCTATTTGCTTTTTCTTCTTAAGCATTTTGTGAAACGGTTTATAACCTGTGCCAGTTGGCACCAAATGTCCAAGGATTACATTTTCCTTTAAACCGACAAGCATATCTCTACTTCCTTCTAATGCCGCCTTGGTCAGCACCTTAGTTGTCTCCTGGAACGATGCTGCAGAAATAAAGCTTTCTGATTGAACGGAAGCTTTAGTAATTCCCAGCAACAACGGTTCTGCAGCAGCAGGCTTACCACCTTTTTGCACAACTTCCATATTTATTGCCTTAAATCTGAATTTATCAAGAACTGTTCCCGGTAATAAATCCGTATCATTTGGCTCGCTCACTTCCACTTTCCTTAACATTTGTCCAATAATTATTTCAACATGCTTATCATCAATTGGCACATTCTGCGAACGGTAAACATTTTGAACCTCCTTTAATGTGTACTGCTGCAATTCCTCTTCTCCACAAATCCGCAAAATATCTTGAAGAACAAGAGGACCCTCTACCAACGCATCTCCTGCTTTTACACGATCCCCCCTGTGCACCCTCAAATGCTTACCACGAGGAACAAGATGTTCTACTTCCATTCCGGAATCACCTTTAACAATTATTGTCCTTTTACCCCTCTTCTTTTCACCAAGTTCTATTGTCCCACTTATTTCACTCATTACAGCAGGGTCCTTCGGCCTTCTTGCCTCAAAAATCTCTGATACTCGTGGCAATCCACCAGTTATGTCCTCTGTCCTCGCAATTTCCCTTGGTGTTTTAGCAAGAAGCGTACCGGCAATAACCTTTGCATTCTCTTCAACTTCTATATGCGCCTTTTCCGGTATTGGGTAAAGTCCCTGGATTTTTCCAGAACTGTCTTCAAGAATTATTTGAGGATGAAGATCTCCCTTATGCTCTACAATCACTTTTCTTTTAATTCGCGTTACAGAGTCATATTCCTTACGCATTGTTTTATTTTCTATTATATCTTCAAAACGAACTATGCCTGCTATTTCTGCAAGAATTGGAGTCATATGAGGATCCCACTTGACAATTGTCCGATTAACAGCGATTTTTTCGTTATCTTTTACCAGAACCACTGCTCCAAGCGGCACAACATGTTTTTCAATCTGACGCCCTTTATCATTAATGATATAAATTTCTCCATTACCGCTAAGAGTAATATTTTCTCCTTCTGGATTTTCTACTACATTCAGGCCGTCACTATAATTAACCCTACCCGCTCTCCTCACTCTTATTTCTGACTCTTCAATTGATCGAGTTGCAGTTCCGCCGATATGAAATGTTTTCATTGTTAACTGAGTTCCAGGCTCTCCGATTGACTCAGCCGCAATTATCCCCGCAGCTGTACCTTCTTCTATCATCCTGCCCTTAGAAAGATCCATACCAAAACACTTTACACATAAACCCTGTGCTACTTCGCATGTTAACGGAGAACGTACACGAATTTTTTCATATCCCAACGCTTCAATCTTCTTTGCCTTCTCCTCTGTTATAAGCTCATTTTCCTTAACAATTTCTTCATCTTTAATTAAATCAACAATATTGTTTAAGGATACCCTGCCAGTTATAATCCTGTGAAGAGGAACCTCCACGCGATCCCCTCTATATACCGCACTCTTGCTAATCCCATTAACCGTTCCACAATCCAGAGAGGTTATAATAACGTTCTGTGCGACATCTGCAAGCTTCCTAGTTAAATACCCAGAATCTGCTGTTTTTAAAGCAGTATCTGCTAAACCTTTCCTTGCACCATGCGTTGAACTGAAATACTCTAGCACGCTTAATCCTTCACGAAAGTTCGCCTTAATCGGTGTCTCTATTATCTTTCCTGACGGCTTTGCCATTAAACCTCTCATACCAGCAAGCTGCCTCAACTGTTGAGTGCTACCCCTGGCACCAGACGCAGACATCATATACACCGGATTAACATATCTCTTCCCATCTCTTATATCATTCTTAAGCTCGTCCAGCATCTCTTCCGCTACCATTTCCCCGGCATATGTCCAGGTATCAATAACCTGATTATATCTTTCACCCTCGGTAATTATGCCCCTATGATATAATTTTTGTGTTTTTTCTACTTCCTTCTGAGTTTTCTCCAGTATTTGCGCCTTCTTCTTAGGCATTTTTAAATCCATTACTGAGAGCGAGAGGCCTGCCTTCGTACACTCTTTAAAGCCTATCTCTTTTACTTTATCCAACAGATCAATAGTCGCTCCCTTGCCAAGTATTTTATAACAATCCTGAATAACACTTTTTATTGACTGATGATCAAGAGGATAGTTATAAAAAGGCATTTCAGGAGGCAAGGTCTCATTAAATACAACACGTCCCACAGTAGTAACACATAACCCCTTCTCAATCTGCTCTCCGGCATCAGTTTTGACAACCTTGCCAGAGGTCAATCTGAGCTTGATTTGAGTATGAACTTTTACTTTATTCAAAGAGTAAGCCATTAACACTTCATCATAATTACCGAAGCTTTTTAGTTTATCTTCGCGTTCTTTTGCAGCGACCATAGTAGTCAAATAATATATGCCCAGAACAATATCCTGCGAAGGAGTAATCACTGGTTCTCCAGATGCAGGAGAAAAAATATTGTTAGTCGACAACATCAGTGTTCTTGCTTCGATTTGTGCTTCAATAGATAGAGGTAAATGGACTGCCATTTGGTCCCCATCAAAGTCAGCATTGAAACCACGACATACCAATGGATGAAGTTTGATCGCATTCCCTTCTACGAGAATTGGCTCAAATGCTTGAATCCCCATACGATGTAACGTAGGAGCTCTATTAAGCAAAACCAGATGCTTTCTCACCACATCATCAAGAATGTCCCAAACTTCCTCGTCTTGCCTTACCAACATTCTTTTTGCGCTTTTTATTGTATCCGCTAAACCAATTTCTCTTAAACGCCTGATTATAAATGGCTGAAACAGTTCCAATGCAATCTTTTTGGGAATACCACATTGACTTAGTTTTTGCTCAGGACCCACAACAATTACAGAACGCGCCGAGTAATCAACTCTCTTACCAAGCAAATTTTCCCTGAATCGCCCCTGCTTACCTTTAATCATATCTGTCAGGGACTTTAAAGGACGACTGTTGCTTCCTAAAATAGGACGCTTCCCCCTCCCATTATCAAATAGAGCATCCACTGCCTGCTGCAGCATTCTTTTCTCATTGCGGATTATTACCTCTGGCGCATTAAGATCTATAAGTTTTTTCAGTCGGTTGTTTCGGTTAATTATACGCCTGTAAAGATCGTTAAGATCAGAACTGGCAAAGTCACCGCTTTCCAATAACACCAATGGTCTCAGATCCGGAGGAATTACCGGCACAGCATCCATAATCATCCACTCTGGTTCGTTTCCAGAATCTCTAAACGCTTCAACAATTGCCAGTCTCTTAATTATATCTTTTGTTCTCTGCTTAGATTTTGTTTCTGTAAGCGCCACTCTGAGATCTTGAGACGTCTTTTCCAAATCTAGATTCCTTAGCACTGTCCGAATAGCTTCAGCTCCCATGTCCGCACTAAAACCACTCTCTCCATATAATTCCTGCGCCTCTGCATACTCATCCACCGACAATAATTGATATTCTTTAAGCGGTGTGGTTCCCGGATCTATAACCATGTAACCCTGGAAATAAATGATCCTCTCCAATACATTAGTTTTCATGCCCAGAAGTGTTCCTATCCTCGAAGGCATGGCCTTAAAAAACCAAATATGCACAATTGGCGCTGCCAATCCAATATGCCCCATCCTTTTCCTTCTTACGCGAGAATGAGTCACCTTAACCCCACACCTATCACACACAATACCTTTGTGCTTTATTCCTTTATATTTTCCGCAAAAGCATTCCCAATTACGCTCTGGACCGAAAATCCTTTCACAAAACAAGCCATCCTTCTCCGCTCGATATGTACGGTAATTTATAGTTTCTGGCTTTTTGACCTCACCATATGATTTGGACTTGACATCCTCTGTTGATGCTAAAGATATCCTTACCGAACTATATTCGTTTATCTTTTCATATGTACCGACTGTCATAACTTTATCCTTTTATTAACAAAGAGAGGAAAAACCAAATACTTCAAACCTTCACTTAATGAAAATCCTACAGCAACCGTATGGACCTATATCACTTCTTCTTTCTCCAGCGTCAAGCAAAGCCCAAGCCCCTCAACCTCTTTTGAAAGCACTTCGAACGAAGCAGGAGTTCCTGCTTCCAATGTATTTTTGCCCTTCACCATAGACTCGTATATCCTTGTACGCCCCTCTACATCGTCACTTTTTACTGTCAGAAGCTCCTGCAAGTTGTAAGCAGCCCCGTAAGCTTCTAATGCCCATACTTCCATTTCTCCAAATCTCTGGCCACCAAATCTTGCTTTTCCCCCAAGAGGCTGTTGCGTTATTAACGAATACGGCCCCGTAGCTCGGGCATGCACCTTTTCATCAACCAAGTGATGCAACTTCAACATATACATATAGCCCACTGCCACCGTTTGATCAAAGGGTTCTCCGGTACGTCCATTATACAAAACAGCCTTACCGTCCTCTGGAAGCCCAGCCTCCTTCAATGTATCCCTTATTTCAGATTCTTTAGCTCCATCAAAAATAGGTGTAACAGCCTGGAAATTTAGCGTTTTTGCCGCCCATCCCAAGTGTGTCTCCAGTATTTGCCCAACATTCATCCTGGAAGGTACACCCAGAGGGTTCAAGACCATTTCAACTGGCGTTCCATCTTCCAAACATGGCATATCTTCCACGGGCAGTATTTTAGCAATAACCCCTTTGTTACCATGCCTCCCTGCCATTTTATCTCCGACAGACAGCCTCCTTTTCGTTGCAATGGAAATCTTTGCCACCTCTAATACGCCACTTGGCAATTCATCACCTCTTTTTAATTGACTTATTTTTGAATTTTTGTCTTCCTTCAAAGATTCAATTTTGCCATTATATTCATCGCAAATACTTAACGCGCTGTCACTTTTCTTTTTATTACTACCTGAATCAAAAGCCCTAATATCAAATTGTTTCTGTAACTCAAGAACATGTGCGATATCAGTTGCATTAGACACATTCAATGGATTGTTAGTCTCCAAGCTTACAAGAGCCCCTCCAAATACCTGTTCCAACTCTTTAACCATTTTGACAAACTCAATTGATATAGCTTTATCAAATTCCTCTTCGACACCTATTGCCTCACTCTCAATTTTCTTCTTTTTTTCGTCTGAAAGATTAGCCCTTCGAGAAAAAAGCTGTGTATTTATTACAATTCCTTCAACACCGGATGGTACTTCCAAAGAAACATTCTTGACATCTTCCCCTGCTCTACCAAAAATCGCATACAACAGCTTCTCTTCAGGAGACAGTTCGCTTCTGCTCTTTGGTGCAATTTTTCCAACAAGAATATCTCCCTGCCTTACATGTGTCCCAATACGTATCACTCCATTTTCGTCTAAATTACTGAGTGCCTTTTCCGAAACATTCGGTATGTCCCTGGTAAATTCTTCTCTCCCAAGGGTTGTCTCCCTAATCTCAACCTCAAACTCATCTCTATGTATGGATGTATAATAATCATTCTTAAGCAAGTTTTCACTAATCACCATAGCATCTTCAAAATTGTAACCATCCCATGTCATGAAGGCAACCAACACATTCTTACCCAAGCTCAATTCGCCATTACAAGTAGCCGCTCCGTCTGCAATAACCTCATCCTTTTTTACCTTTTGCCCATCTACCACTATAGGTTTCTGATTTAAACATGTCCCCTCGTTCAATCCGACATATTTTCTCAAATTATATATATCGCTATCGTTAATTACTATCTTGTCTCCCTCTACCTTAGTAATCGTACCAGCATTTTCCGCACGAACAACCATACTGGAATTCTGCTCAAGAAACGGAATCAGGCTTGTAGACACACCTACCAACTGCTTCGGAGACACATCCATATAATCAACATCCTTCGCATCTACCAGCTTGAAATCACCACTAAAACGCGCAAGGAGCTCAGTATTTGAAGCTTTTTTCTCAAAACACGCATGTGTATCAGCCGGCGCAAGATGCTTACCCTCTTCTTCATCAGCACGAAGATATACAATTTCATCTGTCATCTTACCCTTATTGATCTTCATGTATGGAGATATCAAGAATC
>CAXMPV010000034.1:0-12250 GCA_964195175.1 uncultured Thermodesulfobacteriota bacterium
AGTGATCAAGTCATCTTCACTATGTATCTGCAATTCTGGAACGGTTACACTGGAAATAGCAAATTATCAAATTCCTATGGTAACCTGCTACCGTGTCACGCCATTCGCATATTTTGTTTCGAAACCATTTATTGATACACCCTATATATGCCTGGTCAACGCGATTGCAAAAAAAGAAGTTGTTCCGGAAAAAACCATGTACAGGGATGACTATAAGTGGCTGACCTCTCGATCAACTGAACTGTTATTAAATGATGAAAAAAGAGAGACATGTATTGCCGGACTTAAAGAGATAGCATCCCTAATCGGATCTCCCGGCGCATCGGCAAAGGCTGCTGATGAAGCATTGAGTATGATATAATCTGAATTCTTTGGTGAGTTCCATATTGCAACGGCTGCGGTATAGTAAAAACCGAATTAGAATATCGTAATCATGGAATTCCAATACCAGAGCATAAAATTATGTCTTCAAAAATTTATGCTGGAAATAGATGCAACTGAAATGCTGAATAAAATTCGTAAGTAGAATTTATTAGACAGTGAAGGAAGATTGATCTGCAAGCCTGGCAGCAGAAAAACAAAGCCATTCGCAAGGTAGGCCAGATACTCCCACTCCCCCTATTTATTATCCTTGCTGATGCAGTTGCCAGAACTCCGCTTTCGCTAGGAAGCTGTCCTGATCGGTGAATCCAGTTCCTGCTCGACCATCCATTCAGGAAGTTCTGGTTTTCTGGTTTTGGCCTTTTTACTAAACGGACCCCATAACAATTTGCAAATATCTGATGTCGTCATATACCGACTGAACTTGCGAAGGAGCCTGAATGTGGCCACGGGACGAAGGAGTAGCAGGTAACCAAACAACAACATATACCCCTTTTTTCTTGCCTGGTGGACTACTTCGCTCGGAAGAATTGTTGGATCTATGTCTGAACATTTAAACCACTTATGCCAATCTCGGTCATCATCGATAATGCCCCTTTCTATATATTCCTGCCATAGAGGGGTTCCACGGTAAACACATAACCGACTAAAGCTAAATGTGTCAAGTTTAAGCCGGGCGGCAAATCGAAAACTCTCCAGAATATCCTTAACGGTTTCATCTGGCGATCCGATCAGAAAAAAACCGTGCGCTGTTTCAATTCCGTCTTTTTTGGCCTGTTTTACGGCATATTCTATCTGTTCAATAGTCTGGCCCTTTTTCAGGCGGTCGAGTACTTTCTTTGTTCCGGCTTCAACGCCAAAGGCAAGAAAAGTACAGTTAGCCTTTACCATCAATGGTAATTCCTCAACAGCCAGTGAATCAACTCTGCCCTCGCACCCCCAATGAAACTCCAGTTTTTTGTCAATGATACCGTTGCAAATAGCCTCTATGCGTTTGCGTTGCATGAGGAAGTGGTCGTCGGTCAGGTAGATTGATCTGTAGCCTTCATCATTCAACTGCTGCATTTCTCCCAGAACGTGCTCCGGTGAGCGGCTCCGCCACTTGCCTCTTGCGAGGGACGGAATATCGCAATAAATACATTGGAAAGGGCAGCCACGTGTGGTTTGCATGGTACAAAAACGATCGAGAGAAAGGACCGCCGGCGCATCCATTGGCATCGATTCGATATATTCGATCGGTAAGCTTTTACGATCAGGATAAGGAAACTGGTCAAGGTTCCTGATCAGGGGGCGGTCAGGGTTATGGACCACTTCATCATTGAATCGCCAGGTAAGACCGCCGACTATTTTCAAATTATCCAGGTTATCGAGGTACTCAGGAATCAGCTCTTCACCTTCCCCCCTGCCAACGCAATCAATGTATGGCGCATCGTTCAGGATCTTAACAGCATTCACTGTTGCAAAAGCTCCTCCAACAATAATGGGTGTTTTTGGTGCCGCTTTCTTCAGTCTTTGCGCCATACTCTTCATAAGGAGGGATGCAGTAGTTGAAAGAAATGAAAGGACAATTATATCAGGTTTTTCATCTTTCATGGCCTGCTCGATATGCTCTTCTTTCATCTGTGGATGGCAGGTATCGAACATGGCTACCTCGTGTCCGTGGCTGCGGATTACCGGTGCCAATGTCTGAATGCCAAGTGGCGGGAAAGCCATCACCTCAATACGGTCGCTGTTACCCGATCTTCTGAGTTTTTCAGGAAGAATATTGTAATAGTCCTCGTCTCGGATGTATATGAGGTAAATTTTCATAGACTAATTTTTTGATTTAAAGTTGATAAAAGCAGGCAAAAAGCAAAAACCATGAAAAAACTTCTGCTACTTCTAACTTTGGCCAGCAGAAGTCTCTCGCAAATTTCCAATGCCTAATGTAGCCCTACTCCACATGGTCTGACCCATCCTACTTCTCTTCTATCCATTAATTATCAAACAAGTATGTCCTTATGAATCAATTAGTCAAGAAGATTGTAGCTTGTATTTTCCCTATTGTCTGACAAGCCGCATATGAATACACCTTATATCTGCCTGGTCAATGCGATTGCAGGAAAAACGGTTGTCTCGGAAAAACTCATGTACAGGGATGACTACAAATGGCTGGCTTCTCAATCAACCGAGCTCTTATTAAATGGAAAAAAAGGGCAGAGGTGTATTGATGGACTTAAAGAAGTAACTTCCTTAATCAGATCTCCCGGCGCATCTGCTAAAGCGGCAGATGAAGCGTTGAGTTTCATCATTTAATGCCAAAACCGTGTTTATTGTTGCTGTTTTGACCATTTAGTGTATAATGCCCCATTATCGTTTTAGTTACGAAGATTTACAATTATGAAAGTGGGAACAACTTATGGTTAAAAGAGTGACCAGCAAAGAGAGACTTCAGCAGATGGCGGAAGAGGCTGCTGCCGGTGAAGAGTTGAAAGCTGAAAAGAAGGCGAAAAAAGCAACAACAACCAAGAAGAAAGTCGCCAAATCTGTTATAAAGCGGGAAAAAGTCGTTTGGAAGATTTTCGATGCAAGCTATAAGGAGATTGCCTGCTTTCCTTACTCTGAAAAGGATGGAGCTTTTGCAAAGCTGGAAGAACGGAAACAGAAAAAGAGTGGTACCACTTTTTTTATCAACGAGGTAAAAGTGCCCATGGAAGATGATGTGTAAACATAGGCAGGGCCTGACTTACAAAAATCAATTTGTTCCTGATTTTAGACGGTTGTAGACTGAGATTTCCCTTTCTGATTCTTTTTTCTTCCACTTCGCCCGATAAATTATGCCAAGGGCAAAATGGGCATCCGGGTTATCCGGGTTTATTTCTATTGCTTTCCTCAGTTTGTAGATAGCATTTTCCATATCACCTTTTTTTGCGTAAGCAATGCCAAGATTATAGTGGGCTTCGCCGTAGTCGGATTTCATTTCAATCGCGTGTTTGTACTGATAAATCGCTTCATCTATTTTATTTGTAAAATCATACGCAACTCCCAGGTTGTTATACGCCTTTGAGTACGTAGGATCCAGCTTGACAGCCGTCTTCCATTTGGCAATGGCATTGTCCATGTCTCCCAAATGGCGATATATGAGGCCTAAATTATAGTGCGCTTTCGTATGGTCCGGTTTGAGCTCAATTGTTCGGGTCAACTCAGAGACGGCTTCTTTCAGCATCTCTTTTTCAATATAAATCGAACCCAGATGATAATGGGCTTCCGCGTAATTCTCTTTGATCTCTATCGCTTTTTTAAGAGAGGTTATTGCCCTGTCCGCCAGCCCTTTTGAATAATATGCAAAGCCAAGATTATTGTATGCTTTATAATGTTTCCGGTTTTTTTCTATAGCGTTTTCCCAAGCGGTAATCGCGTCGTCTGATAAGCCCTTATCGCTATAGGCGTTTCCAAGAAGAAAGTAGAGAAGGCCTTTGTCGGGGTTAAGCTCAATGCCTTTTTTAAGCATATTTATGGCGTCTTCAATCAGCCCCTTTTTTAGATATGCAAAACTTGCATTGTAGTACGCTTCAGCATAATCCGGTTTGATTTCCAGCGCTCTGTTGTAAGCGGTAATCGCCTCTTCCGGTAATCCCTGCCGGTAAAAAACCACTCCAAGGTTAACGTAGGCATCTGCATGGCCGGGTTCTATTTTTAACGTCTTTTTAAACTCCTCTATAGATTTGCTGAGTTTGTTTTTCTCCATATAGATTACACCCAGATTATAATGGGCTTTTGCGTGGTCCGGCTCTAACTTCAACACTTTCTGCAACTGGGATATCGCTTCCTTCCTCATTCCTGCCTTGTAATAAGCAATGCCCAGATTATAACGTACGTTAGCATCCTTCGGGGTGATAGCTGCTATATTTTCATATGCGAATATAGCGTCCTCAAATTTCCCTTTTTCATGAAGGGTTATTGCCAGAATGTTTAACGCCTTAAGATCTTCGGGATTTACTTCCAATGCTCTGTTCAAAGCAGATACTGCTTCGTCCAGCATCCCTTTTTTCCGGTATGCAATTCCCAGGTTGTAGTATGCCCCCGCGAAGTCGGGTGCAAGGACCGCAGATTTCTCAAGTTGAGAAATGGCATTATCAAGTTTACCCTGTTCCAGGTAGACAGTTCCAAGGTTGTAATATGATTCGGCGTAGTTCGCATTCACCTCAATGGCTTTTGTATGGATTGCGACGGCATTATCCAATAACCCCTTTTTAAAATAGATAATTCCCAGGTTATTTAAAGATTGATGATAATCCGGTTTAATTTTGATTGCTTTTTTATACGCGGTAACCGCATCGTCTATTAATCCTTTTTCGTTATAAAGAAAACCCAGATTATATTCTGCTCTTGCATTGGCTGCGTCGACCTGTAATAGTTTTTTGAATATATTAATTGCGCCATCGATATTCCCCTGGCTGGTATGGATAGTGCCCAGATTAAAATATGCATTAACATAATTCTGATCAAGCTCCAGGGTTTTGCTAAGCTCATCTACCGCCTCAGATACCATTCCATTATCATAGTAAGCCAGTCCAAGGTAATAATGCACATCAACATTTGATGGCTCATGTTCCAACACCTTTTTCAATTCGTCAATTGATTTGCCTAAATCGTTTTGTGCTTCTTCAGTAGCGGTCACAAAATTAACGTGATTTACCATCAAAATGGTAATTATTGTGAAAAACAAAACATGTGTTAACTTACGCATAATTATTCTCCTGTGGGTTTCTGTGTTTGCAACTTCTCTTCAACTTGCTTGTCGGTTTTATTCTCAATATGTTCTTCGGTTAGAGCCGGCTGCATTTCCGATTCTGTTATTGCAGCGGGCTGTTCGGGTTTACTGTAAATAGTGCGTTGGAGCAAGCTATAGTCAATTTTCTCTTCTGGTGGAAGGTATAAAGGAGCAGGCGTATGCATTCCTGAAACCTGTTCATCCGGTTTGTACGGTTGAACAGCAAAATCAGCCGAAGCTATCACGGCCCTGCTTATCCTTAAACCTTCTTTGCTTGCAACTTTTAATTTATAGTTGATGGCCTCTTCCGGAACGTAAAAAGAGTGTTTAATTCCTTTATGTATCGGTATAGAGACAGTGTTGAGTTTGTCTATTGGCAAAGTAACCGGCTCACCCATTAAATCCTTCTCCGGTTTTTCAAATGTAGATTCAATGGTGTCTTTTTCCGTTTTCGTTTGGAAAACACTGCCGGGAATTACATTTTTAAGCCTTTTTGCCAGTTGTTCATCCGGTAGCTCTTCGTGTTTGCCAACGAGTTTTTTTACCAATAAATCACCGACAAGAAGCTCATTGAAGGAGTACTCCCTGTGCTTGTTTCTTTGCAGGCTGAGGTTTGCGTAGATTAGCATGGCAGCTATTAATATGGAGAGCATTGTAATAATTTTACCGGAGGATTGCGGAATAATGATTTTAAGGATATGCAGGAAAATGACAAACAAAAAGGCCGCACTGCCGATCTCAATGAGTCCGGCCTGCCATTTTCCGTTGTACGTGAAACTGACAAATATCACCGCTATTACAAAGAATGCGATACATGAGTATATTATTATCCTGTTAAATCTTCCATGAGAAGACGTGGGATTATCTGTTTTCTTTTTAGATTGCCCGAATATGGCTTTAAATAAATGCATAAGAGTTTTAATCGGTTTCAGTGACAACTTCCAGGGATTCGTACAGGATATCCATCATCTTATTTAATTGCGGAATAGTTATGCACAAGGGAGGCATTACTACAAGGACATTGTCCAGCGGTCTGGTAATCAAGCCTCGTTGTCTTGCTTCAAGGCAGACCCTCGTTCCAACCTTTTCTTCCCATGAATAAGGTTCCTTTGTCTCCCTGTCTTTAACCAGTTCTATACCGGCAATGAGTCCACATTGCCGCACGTCTCCTACTGCCTTCAGCTCCTTGAATTGTTCGAGCCTCTCCTGCAAAACCCTGATCTTTGGAACAAGTCCCTCTATGACCTTTTCATTTTCAAATATATCGATATTCGCAAGGGCTGCTGAACACGCTAACGGGTTGCCGGTATATGTATGGCCATGGAAAAAAGTCTTCTGTTCACTGTGTTTGCCGAGAAATGTATTATAAATTTCGTCTGTAGTCAGAGTAGCTGCCAGAGGCATATAGCCTCCATTTAAACCTTTGGAAACAGTTAATATATCAGGTGTTACATTCTCATGTTCACACGCGAACATTTTTCCCGTGCGGCCAAAACCGACCAGTACCTCGTCTGCAATAAGAAGGATATTATACTTTTCACATAAATCTTTTACGCCGGACAGATAGCCTTTAGGGTGGACAATCATTCCTCCTGCGCCCTGCACAAGCGGTTCCATAACCATGGCAGCTATAGAATCAGAATTGTTTGACAATATTTCTTCCAGCTTGCCTAAGCATTCAAGCGAGCAAGATGTTTTGTCTTTACCGTATGGACACCTGTAGCAGTACGGTGATGGTGTGGTGAATGCCTTAAGTAAAAGAGGTTTGAAAACCGTATGGAAAACCTCTATCCCGCTCACACCAACTGCGCCTAAGGAATCGCCATGATA
This sequence comes from uncultured Thermodesulfobacteriota bacterium, assembly GCA_964195175.1. GTDB lineage: Bacteria > Planctomycetota > Brocadiia > Brocadiales > Scalinduaceae > Scalindua. Next base: position 6,965 of record CAXMPV010000034.1, read on the forward strand.
TCCGTATTGCAGCGTAACGTAATTGGTCTTCTTTTTGTAGCCTTTGAATTGCCAATATTGAAATGCCATTTTTATGGCTACTTCAATGGCATTGGAACCATTATCAGAATAAAATATTTTGTTTAGACCTTCAGGCGTTATCTCAACAAGGCGTTTTGCCAATTTGGCTGAAGGTATATTTGACATCCCCAGCAGGGTTGTATGAGCAACTTTATCAAGCTGGTCCTTTATTGCATTGTCAATCTCTTTCCTTCTATGACCATGGATATTGCACCACATTGAAGAAACACCATCTATATACTCATTGCCATTAATGTCTCTTAGCATAATGCCACTGCCATCTACTATAATCAATGGTTCTTCGTTGACAAAATCCTTCATCTGCGTAAAAGGATGCCACAGATACTGTTTGTCCCAGGATTCTACTTGTTCTTTGGTTGTCTCTTCATGCATAGCTGTAAATAAAAAGTTAAAAGTGACTGAAGTTTGAAGTGAGCTAAAGTGATGGTAAAAAACAAATCTTTTATTCTTTAACTCCCTGCCTAACAGACCCACCCAATAAACCGGCGGGCAGGCTTTGCCGCACGATGGTGCGTGGTGTGAATAACACTTCGACTTTGCTCGGTGTGACGTCATCCTGGGCAGAGTCGAAGGATGGCTTAATTGCCTTTTCCCTGTAGCCATCTTCCTGCATAGAAGGATCCGATGCCCAGCCCAACGCACAAAATTTCCAGGTTCATAGAATGCTTAACGATACCAAGATAAAGGCCTTCTATTAATAGGAGCATACCTAAAAGTTGTAAAAACCGTGCAATTAACACTGAATCGTTTCCTTTCTTAAGTTTATGATAATAAAAAGTTGAAAGTGCCTAAAGCTTGAAGTGAGCTAAAGTTGTGGTAAAAAACAAGTTTTTTGTTCTTTAACTTTAGGCACTTTAGTTCACTTAAGACACTTCGCACTTGGTTGCGGCTTTGCCGCACCATTCAATTACCGGCTTCTCAGCTTAGATAGTAGATGGAGAATCTCAATGTAGAGCCAGACAAGCGTGATCATAAGGCCCAGTGCCGCTCTCCATTCCATAAATTTTGGAGCCCCCTGTTCCACTCCATGTTCTATAAAGTCAAAATCAAGGACCAGATTAAGGGCGGCAATAACAACAATAAAACCACTGATACCAATTCCGATAATACCATTACCATGAATAAATGGGACGTTCATGCCAAAAAAACCAAGGATAAAGCTCACCATGTACATCATGAAAATTCCGCCTGTCGCAGCGGCTACGCCAAGCTTAAAATTTTCAGTAGCCTTAATCAACCCGGATTTATAAGCAAACAAAAGGGCAAACAAAGTTCCGAAGGTAAGACCTACGGCCTGGATTACTATTCCGGGAAAACGCGCTTCCATAATAGAGGAGATTCCACCTAAAAACAATCCTTCCAATAGAGCATAAACCGGTGCTACTATTGGTGCCGTCGTTGGTTTAAAGATAGCTACCATTGCAGCGATGAAACCTCCAATGGCTCCTCCCCATAAATACAATGATATTTGAGGTGATTCGTAAACGAAAAATTGACGCCATACCCACATTGCTGTTAACAAGGCCAGGAACAGCATTATTCCTGTTTTGTTAACCGTCCCTTGAAGCGTCATTAAATTGTCTCTTTGTACAAAGTCTCTAACTTGAGAAAAAGTTTTTTTGTTAAGCCCCGGATTTGCAGATCTTGCTATCATTTCTACCCACCTTTTTGTCAATTGTTATGAGAGTCCTCAAATCCTCTCGGCTACTTCGATGGCCCTTAGTAATCCCTTTGCCTTGTTAAGCGTTTCCTGGTATTCCATCTCAGGGATTGAGTCTGCGACGATACCCGCACCGGCTTGTATATATGCATCTTTACCGTTTTTTAAGACAATGGTCCTTATGGTAATACATGTATTTATATCTCCGGAAAAGTTAATATAGCCTACGGCGCCACCATAAGGGCCTCGTCGTGTTTGCTCTAATTCATCTATTATCTCCATCGCTCTCACTTTTGGAGCTCCTGATAAGGTGCCTGCAGGCAGGCATGCCCTTAATCCGTCAAAGGCATTTTTGTCGCTCCTTAATTTGCCACTGACGCTGGATGTGATATGCATTACGTGCGAGTATTTTTCTATTACCATTTTTTCGTCTATTGAGACGCTGTCGTATTGTGAAACACTGCCAACATCGTTTCTTCCTAAGTCAAGGAGCATGATATGTTCAGCAAGTTCTTTAGGATCGGATAATAATTCTTTGGCTAACAGTTCATCTTCTTCCGTCGTGCTCCCGCGCTTTCTTGTTCCTGCGATTGGCCTTACGTTAATGTTTCCGTCATCCACTTTTACCATAACTTCGGGAGAGGAGCCTATCAGCTCCAAGTCCTTCATTTTTATATAGAACATATATGGAGAGGGGTTGATTACCCTTAATGTGCGGTAAATATTAATAGGCTTCGCGTTTATCTCTGTTTGCAGTCGTTGTGAAAGAACCGCCTGTATTATGTCTCCGGCGCGAATATACTCTTTACATGCTTCGACCGCTTGTAGAAAATCAGATTCCTTAAAATTCGATGAGAACTTCAGGCTTAACTCTCCTTTTTCGGTAATATCATCACTTAAAGTCATTACAGGGGTGCGGAGCTTATTAGTAACATTATCGATCTTATTAACCGCATCTTCATAGACATCTTGAATATCTCTTTCGTCTATATGGGCCGCGCAAACTACTTTTATCGTTTTGTTTAAATGGTCAAATACAATTGTTTCATCATAGAACATAAAGTACATATCCGGCAGATTTAAGTCATCGACTGTTGAGTCCGGTAGTGTTTCGACATAGCGCACAGAATCATAGGATGTGTATCCAACTGCCCCGCCAAAAAAGTCTGGTAAGCCATTTACGCGTACGGGAGAGAATTTGCTAATCTGCTGTTCCAGTACTTTGAATGGATCTGTGGTCTCTATATGCGTAATCCCTTCCTTGTTAAAGATTTCCACGTTAGAGCCTTTGCATTTGAACCCTGCAAAGGGATTACTGCCTATAGTTGAATATTTTGCTATTTTTTCGCCGCCATCTGCGCTTTCCAGAAGAAATGCGTAATCCGTTGCTGAAACCTTCTGAAATGCGGACACAGGAGTGAGGGTATCTGCAAAAAGTTGACGGTATACAGGTACAACATTCCCTTTCTTTGAAAGTTCTTTGAATTCGTTGAATGTCGGGTAATATTGTGTTTTCATAACTTGTAAATTTCGCTTGACTTTAGGTTTTTTTTACATAGAATTAACAGCTAAAATCTGCCTAATTCTTTGCCGGTCGAGTAGATAATATCGGTTAAGATTCCTAATGTCAAGATAAGATACTTGCTTAAATATATATAAGATTATTATAAATGTGGAAGAGGAAAAAGAAACAAAAGGTGGCTGAAGCAGTGGAAGAAACGGTTGATGCCGTAACCGAAGAGTCCTCCTCTTCTGAGGGAGATCAAGCGGTTAGCGTGGAAACCGAAAAAGCCTCTGCAAAGGAAGAAGAAAAGGTTAGTACGACAGCCGAAGAAGTTTCGTCTACAGAAGAGGAAAAAACGGTTAGCGTTGTTGCTGAAGAGGCTCCACCTGAGGAAAATGAAGAAAAAGTAGGAGTCGAAACAGGGAACGCCATTGCCGTAGAAGAAGTTTCATCTTCCGGCGTTTTCATTTTTGGCAATAGGATTGAGAGCCGTTTTAAGAAGTTTATGACGGCCTTATTTTCAATTTTTCTTCTACCGCCTGTTATCGTGTTCGGCCTGTCAGTGATAACGATTGTTGTGCTGGTTGCTTTTCCTTTGATTTCCATAATTCTACCAATAACGTTACTATCTTTATGTATTCTTTTTATACTACTTCCTGTTGTGTTACCTCTCCTTACGATTGTCGCCCTTATCACGGGAAAAGGAAAGGTCCAATTTGGACTGGAGAATAAGAAATTTGCGATTAAGGTCCTTGGCATAACTATTCCTCCCTATGCAGGTCGCTAGCGTATACGTACGTAAAACAAACTAATTAAGTGTAAATTTTTTTAAATTATAGAGATTCTAAATGGAAAAAAGCTTTAACCCAAAAGGTGTTAAGAAGAAGCCACTTGTTTCTAAGAAAATGGTGTTTTTTGTCATTGTACCCATCGCCCTGGTAGCCTTACTCATTGTAGGCGGTAGGCGGATGACGTGGAAGGAGATACAGGCGGATGAAGTTGCCGTGATTATTAATAACATTACCGGTAACATAAAAACCATAGACCGTGCTGGTGCTGTAGTATACTACCCCTTTATTCAAGACTTGTACATCCTTGATAAAAGAGAGCAGGAAGCGCCTATGGCATCATCGAATATATCCGCAGATTTCCCACAGGGGAATCCTATCATACTCAAGACACGTGATGGAGGAGACGTAAGTATTGATTTGGTCATACAATATAAATTAATTTCGAAGGTTGCAAGTAGGGTTGTTCAGGATACCGGTTTCGGTGAAGAATTTAAAGAGAAGTGGATATGGGACTATGCGAGAACTATTTGTAGGTATGAATTTGGGGACTTGTCCATTAGTGAATTTCCTGATTCGGTTAAAAGAGAGGAAAAAATCCGGGCGTCAACTAATGAGTTGAACAGTTTGTTAAACCCGCATGGAATATTCGTAACCTCTTTGAATTTTATTGATTATCGTTACTACAGAGAATATGCGGAGAAGATACACGAAAGAAGACTGGCTGACAAAGAGGTTGAGGAGCAGGTGCAGAGGGCATCAGCCGCAAGGCAAAATCAGAATAGGGTAGTTACCGAGGAAACAAAGAAACTGGATGTGGCAATATCCAGGTTTGGTGGTACGCTGCATCAGATGGAGATAGACGCAAAAGCAGAAGCCAGTAAAATCAGGGATTCTGGCAAGGCATACCTGATTAAGGCGGTTTTGGATGCTGATGCCGATTACGATAGATTGGAAAAACATGCTGCATCAATACTTGCAATAAAGAAGGCAGAAGCGGAGGGTATCTTCGCCCTTAAAAAAGCACTTGAAGGTGCGGGTGGTCGCAATCTTGTCAAGATGGAATATGCAAGGCGGTTGCGTAATGCCAGGATTATAGGAACGCCGGTTTTAAAGGCAGCAGAGGAGATACCTCAATTGAGAATAAGAGAAAGACTGCTCAGCGAAACGGGTGAGAGTGAAGTACCACAACCGCCCGCTAAGGAGGAAGAGTCTTCTCGTGGAGGAGGGGCGGTACATGGTAAGCCGTCAGG
>CAXMPV010000035.1:0-4490 GCA_964195175.1 uncultured Thermodesulfobacteriota bacterium
TCTTCTGAAATGATGGAGGATCTTAAACAGGATACAGTTGATTTCATACCAAATTACGATGAAACCCGCCTGGAACCATCAGTACTCCCTGCAAAATTTCCAAACATTTTATGCAATGGAGGTTCGGGTATTGCTGTTGGTATGGCAACGAGCATACCTCCCCATAATGTAAATGAGGTGTGTAATGGAATAATGAAAATTATTGATAATCCGGATGTAACCATAGATGAACTTTTGACAATCATAAAGGGCCCGGATTTCCCTACTGGAGCCTTAATATGTGGAACAAGAGGGATAGTGGATGGATACAAAACAGGCAGAGGCATAATAACAGTAAGGGCAAAGTATCATACAGAAACAGCAAAAAACAACAAACAGAGCATAGTTGTAACGGAAATCCCCTATCAACTTAACAGGGACAGGATAATAGAGAGAATTGCTGAGTTAGTTAGAAGTGAAGTGTTAAAGGGCATAACGGATGTTCGGAATGAAAGTGACAGAGAGGGAAGCAGGATAGTTATCGTTTTAAAAAGAAATGAGGAAGTAGAAGTTGTTATAAACCAGTTATATAAGCATACATCACTGCAGAGCTCTTTCAGTATTATTATGATAGCATTAGTAGACGGTCGCCCTGAAACATTAAACCTGAAGCAGCTACTTAATGCTTATATCATACATAGGAAAGAAATAATCAGGCGCCGGACAATTTTCCTGCTGAACCGTGCGGAAGAGAGAGCTCATATCCTGGAAGGATTGAAGATTGCCCTTGAACACATTGATGAAGTTATTAAGCTGATAAAGGCTTCAAAAACCGTCGAGGATGCAAGGGCGTCATTGGTGTCAAGATTCTCTCTCTCAGAGCGACAGGCAAACGCGATCCTTGAAATGAGACTGCAGAGACTAACCAACCTGGAGCAGTCCAAGATTGAAGAGGAGTATAAGAAAGTCTGTGAAAGTATCAGGGAATATAGGGATATTCTGGCAAATGAGAACCTGGTTCTGGATATCATCAGGGAAGACCTTCACGAAGTAAAAGAGAAATATGGAGATGAAAGAAAGACAGAAATTGTTGCCGATATTGGCGAATTCAACATGGAAGACCTCATTTCAGAGGAAGATGTTACCGTCATAATTACCCATGAGGGATATATAAAACGATTACCTCTTACCACCTATCGAAAACAGCACCGGGGAGGAAAGGGTGTTACCGGCGCGGGTATGAAGGAAGGTGATTTCGTCGAAGAACTCTTTATCGCGTCAACACACGACTACATACTATTCTTTACGGATATGGGCAAAGTATACTGGCAAAAGGTATACGACATCCCCAACGCAAGCCGTATAGCAAAAGGACGGGCAATAGTTAATCTCCTCGAACTAGATAAAGATGAAAATGTCTCATCCACGATACCTGTTCGCAAATTTGACGACAGGCAATTGGTTATGGCGACTAAGAATGGAATAATAAAGAAGACTGTTCTCAGCGCTTTTGGACGCCCTAAGAAAGGCGGAATAATCTCAATCCGACTTGACGACGGTGACAAGCTGATAGGTGTTAAACTGGCACATGGAGGACAGGAAATTGTGCTGGGTACGGAAAACGGAAAAGCTATTCGTTTCTCAGAGGACGATGTACGATGCATGGGACGCGCGACACGAGGCGTTAAGGGCATAGGACTAAAGGGTGATGACAAAGTCAAAGGCATTGTTGTCGTTGACAAAAATGCAACACTCTTAACCGTCTGTGAAAATGGATTTGGAAAAAGGACAGATTACAGTGAATATTCAGTCCAGCACAGAGGCGGTCAGGGAGTCATTAACATCAAGACATCTGATAGAAATGGCAAGGTTGTCGCTCTGATGAATGTAAGTGATGAAAACGAACTCATGATGATGACAGCGAAAGGCATGATAATTCGCGCTGCTACGAATACCATAAGATCCATTGGCCGTAATACTCAAGGTGTAACACTTATTTCACTGAAGGCAGGAGACAAAGTAGTATCTGTCGCACCGGTTGTAGGTGGGGAGGAAGAAGAGGAAGAAGAAACTGAAACAGATGAATCAGGATCGCAACCGCCTGAACAAACAGAATAACCTTTAACTAAGTCTGAAGTGACTAAAGTTTAAAGTGAGCTAAAGTTGTAGAAAAGTACTATTTTCAATAAAACACCCCTGGTTCCCACGCTCTGCGTGGGAACCATTACCGTGACGCTCCTGCGTCATATCAAATTACAGTGCCCTGTGGCTAATACAATTCAAGGCGCAGGCACTTTCACCAATATATAAACTACACACATTGTAACGTGGATAAGTTATCTCTGATAAAGTTTGTTATTACATGGTCGTAAATAACATGAACTTTCTTGCCATAAAAAGCCGTCTTCAAATAATAAAATTGATATACATATACCATTCATCATAGTATCTGCATATTTAACTTTTAGCAAAACGAAATGACTGAAAACGATTTCCCGAAAAAATTATTATACTATTCGAATATCGATAAATATTGTGTTGATGTTATTTTGAAAAATACTTTTACGATCACAAATCCTATCAGAGGATTTAATGACCCTTTCGATTGTTTTTTAGAATTTGATTTTGCTGAGTGGCAAAGGGGAGACATAATTAATAGTTTAAGAGGATCATTTATCGTTGAAAATTATATTAAAAAAGGGAAAGAAGTAGCTGGCTTATCTGTAGAAGATAAAAATATAATTGATAACTACCGGCATGAACTGACTCTTTGTACTAATGAGACATTAAATAAAAGATTTTCTAAATATGCAACAAAGGAATTTAGGTCTCTATTGGGTAAGCGTCTCAGGATACGGAGTTTTAGTGCTCAGACAGAGGACAAGACTTTAAATAACATCATGTTTTCTCATTACGGGAATTCACACAGAGGATTATGCTACATATTTGATAGCAAAAAACTAATTCAAAATAAACCCAGAACTTCATTAATCAAAGTGGATTATTTATCAAAACCAGCGACAGTTAAATACAAATCGCTAGATAAATATTCAGATGAAGAATGGGATGAGATTATACGCAACATGGTAAAGATAAAGTCGAAAGGATGGGATTACGAAAATGAGTGGAGACTGAGAATAAATCTGGCAACCCTTTCTGAAAATATTAATGATGCATGGGAATTTGCGACGGATGCATTAGAAGGAATTGTTTTGGGACTAAAAACTACAACAGAAGATAAAGAAAGAATAAACAAATTAGCAGAAAAGAGACCAGCCAATATGAATATTTATAAAGCGGAGAGAAGATACGGAAGCTTTTGTCTGGACTATGAAAATAACAAAATGAACTAAACATAATGATAATAAAATAAACCAGTTTTTTTATTATTTGAATAAATCTGGATACTTATTAAAATGGCAGTATGACTATAGAGGAAAATACAAAATCAGGGGAAACTAATGATGCGACCAACGAGACTTCAGACTTCGTATTATGGAACGTATTTTTCTGGAAACTCATCAAGCGATTACTGATTATAGCGGCAGGAACAACGGCAATTGTTTTCATCTGCAGATGGCTAATATATTAAAAAGCAACAGTGTTTAACCATTTTCCTTTCAGTAATAGTGGTGATGTTCCCCCCCTTCTCTGTCAATATCGACGATAATATCAATCTTATGTTACAATCCGGAATGATAATTCTATTATGATATCTAAGGATCGTGAGAGAAAAACATATGGATAGCTTTTTAGAAGCCGCAATTGATGAGGCGAAGGCAGGTTTGGACGAAGGAGGTATTCCAATTGGTTCTGTCCTGGTTTACAAAGATAAAATTATAGGAAGAGGACATAACAGGCGTATTCAAAAAGAAAGTACAGTCTTGCATGCAGAGATTGACGCGATAGAAAATTGCGGTAGAGAATATGTGCCCGTTTTCAGAGAGAGCAGACTTTATACAACCTTATCTCCATGCAGCATGTGTACCGGGGCAATTCTACTCTATAAGATACCTCATGTTATTATTGGCGAAAACCGGAATTTTCAAGGTGAGGAAGAGCTGTTAAAGGCCAGAGGGGTAAAAGTTGACGTCATTAATGATATTGAATGCGTCAACCTGATGAAAGATTTCATTTTGAATAATCCCGAATTATGGAATGAAGATATCGGAGAGAAATAATGAGACCATCACTTGCCTATCAATGGTGATGGTGACCACCCCCACTTCCCAATGGCCCGCCAACTTTTTCAAGTGCTTCAGAAAGTGATTTGCCGGCCTTCTCCATATCACTGATAGCTTTATCCAGTAATTGAGAAACTTCCTCCCCGGACTCTTTTCTCGCCTCACCTTCCCATTTTCTAAATTCAGCGATATGGTTGTTATTGTGTTCAATCCAGTGCGGTAACAATACCCGAAGCTTTTCTACTGTATTTTGTTCTGCCATGTCTTCTTTCTGTTATTTAAGTGTGGTTTACGTATACCTATCAATGTAATGAGAAACTCCCGCCT
>CAXMPV010000035.1:4500-11948 GCA_964195175.1 uncultured Thermodesulfobacteriota bacterium
GTTATTTGTGTGTGGTTTTCGTAGGCCTGTCAAATTATTGACAACTCAGACTGAAGTCTGAGGCTACTATGTAGGATATAATCACTAAACTTATTTATTCTGAAGCATTGTTTTACCGGAAAGGAAATCAATAGTTTTTATCGCTACGCCAGGAATAAGTTTTGGCTCTTCAAATAATGTACTGATCATGATCCCCTCTTCAACCACTTCAAGTTGTGAAACGTCCTCCATTACTAATTCCTGTTGACCATCCTTCTCCTGCATTATTTTCATCTGACACATAGTTTTTCCCCTTGAACAGAATGTTACATATTCTTTAGAGGGTTATTTAATGAAAGATTTTATATCTTCTTTCTGCCTGGCAAATCTGTCTGAAAATAATGTCAGGCAACCTCGTCGACTCTAAATTATCTATTCATTTATTTAAACAGAACACCTTAAAATAGCAACTATTTTTTCAAACCTGCCCTGCTACAAGCAAGATAAAACATTACCTCAAAAAAGATATTTGACAAAGAGGATAATTTAACTCAAAATACCTCAAAATCAACTTCCAAAGGAAATAAGGTGGATATAAAATCGTAAAAGCAAATTACAATCCTGTTATTAGTGCATAGCAAATACGAAGGTAATTAAAATGAACGATAAGGCAATCAAAATTCTCTATGTTGAAGTTGAAATCGATCACGCAATTCTTATCAGAGAACTCATCAAAGAGATCAAGAATGTTAATTATGAGATGACACATGTACAACATCTCGAAGAAGCATTATTTAAACTTGATAATGAACGTTATGATATCGTCATGCTGGATCTGGCTCTGCATTGCAATAAGGGGCTAGACAACATAACTACGGTTTGCAAAAGGGTACTGGATGTTCCTGTTGTTGTAATGACAAGCAAGGAAGATGAATCAATAGCCATTAAGACATTACAAAGAGGCGCTGAAGAGTGTCTGGCCACGGGAGAAATGAACAGCCATGCACTGTCGCGTATTTTGAGTTATGCCATCATGAGGCACAAGGGGCGGGTAGAGCTGCAATCACTCTCACTTGTTGATGATCTAACTGGCTTGTACAATCGGAGAGGTTTCATGCTTATCGCCCAACAGCAGTTAAGCATAGCGAAACGAACTAAACGCGGAATGATATTCTTTTTTATCCACATTGAAGGCCTTAATCAGATCAGTGAAAAATTTGGCCTTCAATATGAGGATCTGGCTAAAACCGAAACTGCAAATATCCTCAAGGAGGCCTTTCGTGAATCTGATATTATAGCTTGCCATAGCAAGAATGAGTTCACCGCCATTGCGATAGAATCATTCTATGCGAACAATGAAATTATAACTGCCCGCTTGCTGGATGAATTAGAAAGCCGCAATAAACAGGAAAACCGTTCATATACACTTTCACTCTGTATTGGTACTGCATATTACGATACAGAGGAATTATGCACCATCGATGAGCTGATAAATCGTGCAAAAGAGTCAATGACTGAACAAAAGAAGAATAAACTGAAACCTTGATTCATAACTAAAAACTACTGATAAGGCATACATGCGTCAGATCAACACTGAACAGATAACAGACACCGTCGAAAAACTTTGTATAGATGCAAATTACAACCTGGGAGATGATCTTATAACTTCACTAGAGGATGCCCTCGAAAAAGAGGAGTCTCCTCTGGGTAGAGAAGTAATTACGCAGCTATTGGAAAATGCAGAAATTGGTAGAAATGAACAAGTTCCCGTTTGTCAGGATACCGGTTTTGCAATTGTATTCATAGAGATTGGCCAGCAAGTTGTACTCGCAGGAGGTGATTTGCGTGACGCTGTTAACGAAGGAGTAAGACGCGGCTACAAGAATGGTTTACTGCGCAAATCAATTGTAAAAAACCCTATCGACCGTATCAATACCGGTGACAACACTCCGGCAGTAATCCACACTGATATAGTACCAGGCGATAAATTAAAAATTACATTTGATGCAAAAGGTGGCGGATGTGAAAACATGAGCCGTTCAGCTATGCTTACACCGGCACAGGGCAGAGAGGGTGTTATAAACTTCGTAGTAGAAACGGTCAAGGCGGCAGGAGCAAATCCATGTCCACCGATAATAGTTGGAGTCGGTCTCGGTGGTACGTTTGACTATTCTACCCTGTTAGCCAAGAAGGCGATATTGCGTCCGGTGGGTAGTTATAATAATGATGATACTATTGCTAAATTGGAAATAGAGCTATTGGATAAAATCAATAAACTGGGTATAGGGCCTCAAGGACTTGGCGGAAGGATAACGGCTTTAGCCGTGCAGGTAGAAACATTTCCCTGTCATATCGCCAGCCTGCCGGTAGCCGTAAATATAGAGTGCCACTCACACAGAACTAAGACTGTTGTGATTTAATTATATGAAGAATTTACATACACTTCGACTCCGCTCAGTGTGGCGTCGTTTAGGTCACTGTGTGTGTCATCATGAGCGGAGTCGAAGGATAGTCTTTTGTCGCAATAGCAGAATGATAAGTTGTATGGTGGGTACTGCCCACCATACGTTAATGCAATAAAGTCTGCCAGTACAGTAGAGCGTTAAGTTATAACCCAAAGCCATGTTGGCAAATTAAGAAAATATCTATTATGACGGAATATATTGATCTGAAAACGCCATTAGACGATTCTACCATTGAGAAACTGAAAGCCGGGGATAAGGTCAGGATCAGCGGAGTATTATACACAGGCAGAGATGCTGCTCACAAACGACTCATAGAGATGGTTGAATCAGGTAAGGATTTACCTTTTGACGTAAAAGGGCAATTGCTTTATTACGTTGGGCCGACGCCAGCCAAACCCGGACAGGTAATAGGATCCGCCGGACCCACAACAAGTTACAGAATGGACACGTATGCTCCGACTCTTATTAAAATGGGCTTAAAGGGAACAATTGGGAAAGGCAGTAGATCAAAAGAGGTAATTGAGGCAATGAAAACGCACAAAGCTGTCTATTTTGCTGCGGTTGGTGGTGCTGCAGCGTTGATTGCAAAGACAATAAAGAACGTTGAAATTATTGCATTTGACGATCTTGGAACAGAAGCCATCCGTAAGATAGAAGTAGAGAACTTTCCGGCAATTGTCGTAAATGACACAAAAGGAGGCGACTTATATGATATAGGCAGAGAAAAATACAAAATGCCTATATAACTCCTTCTATACATTCAGAAGATAGATTCAGAACCTCGTATTTCTGACGAATAACCCTCGGCACATTTCAGAAATTAAAATCAAGGCTACCCCCCTCCCCTTCTGCAAAATTCCAGATTTTTACAATATTTTCTCTAGTTCCGAAGCTGCAAATCCAACAATCGCAGAACAGTATTTTCTTCTTTCAGGAGTCTTAAATGTTCCTTTTTCCCTCCATGTACATGTCAGTCCGCTACAATCCTGTTTTTTATACCTGTCATTAAACCTCGTTAAAAAGTCATTAACCTTTTCAAAAACCTCAGTGTTATCGTCCGCAATATCTACTCGCCCATATTTTAAACCTATAGCTATTACGGAACCAGTTATCGCGCCACAGACATTCCCAGAACCTCCCATACCCGTTCCAAATCCCGTAGTACATTTGAGAACTTCTTCAGGGAACTCATCAATAATACCTTCATCTTTAATCGCATGAAGTATACTTTCAGCACAGGCAAAACCCTTCAGATAATTCTCTTTCGCCTTTTCAGGAAAAGACATATTAGATCCCCCCTTTGTTATTATTCTGACATTGTTAATTTAAAGAACTAATTATATTACGAAAGCGTATTGCCGTACATCTAAAAAACATAAAGGGGCTGATAACACAAAATGACTTTGCAATTCATCTGCTTTACTATATAACATGAAGACATCTAATGACTGCTAAAACCATTTGAATCTCCTATGCAAATGTTTAAATCAAAAGAGACAAAGCACGGCAATTCGGCATTAAGGAAGATTCCAGGAAGCCGATTCAAAATCATACTACTATTTGCATACCTCTCTATCTTTACATTCAGTCTTAATCATATTTCATTCGCTACTGAACAGACAAACCAGCAAGATGGATATAACGTTATTGATGAACTTGTTGTTAACAACAGGAACAAGTTCAAAACCGTAATTTTCGAAAACGAAGCAGAAGGCGTATCAGAAATGAGGAAACTCATAGAAAACTCACAAATTGAGGAATCCTGGGCATATTTACCTCACCGGGGGAAATGGATTGAGATCGGTCACAATGAAGAAGCAGAAAAGAAGATAGACAAACGCTACATAACGAAAGCAGAGCTTGATGTTCGGTTGTTGAACAAATTAATGAGCGAAGGTCACAACATAGTTTTATACCATTTCCACCCTTCCCATTCACTTTCTTTAGAGGATAAAATCAGAAAACGAGAGGAAGGTGGTTCACCCATGAATGACAGGGAAATTGAGAGAGAGAGAATAAAGTTATTAATTAAAAGCGCTTATCCTTCAAGATCAGACCTGTTAAATATGATTGGAAACACAATGGAATTCTTTGAGAGAAACAGTGAAGGGAATATCACATTTAAAGTGTGTTCACATTATGGCATTACTGAATATTATCTGACTGACGAGGGAATGGCACACCTGAGTGCTGATAATTCATTGAAGCAGATTTTATGGGTAAAGGAAATAAGTTCATCAGCAAATATTGAGGCAAACGTCAAAGGAGAAATCCTGGAGATGAATCCCAGGAAAACAAGGAATCCGTTGGAGAGGATCAAGATGAGTCCCAAACGAAAGAGGAAACCAGTGTCCAGATATATAATAATTGATCCGCTGGACAGGATTCAGAAGGCTATTGAAGCAATGAATGACGAGTATATAAGAGTAACATTCACACCGTATGAGTAAGGCAAGTACTCTCTGAAACAAGGAATGTATTAGCCCTGCACTTAAAGAAAACAACTCTGCACAAAATTAGTCAAAACCGGGCCTGGCAAGCATATTCGGATTTCTGTACTATCCAATCGAAAACGTTAAGGAAATAATTTCCTTTTTCTGGCAACACAATTGAATAATTATTAAACAGAATTATCTATCAAATATATATAATCAAACAGGTACTTCCATAGCACAATTTATTTAATTTTAGGTACTTACTAGTAAACATCAGGTACTTACAGAAATCCAAACAATTCCTTTGCCAGGAGCTCTCTGTTTAGGTACCGCTTTTGCGATTCAACTACTAACATAAAAACCTGCTGAATTTATCTATTGTATAATTATGGAGGAAAACAGAGATGAAAAGCTACTTAACTGAGCACAATGAGTATGGTGAAAATTCTGATGATATTTATCCATCAATTGTAAAACAGCAACCATCACATTTTAAAAACA
The DNA here is from genome assembly GCA_964195175.1 of uncultured Thermodesulfobacteriota bacterium. Classification (GTDB taxonomy): domain Bacteria; phylum Planctomycetota; class Brocadiia; order Brocadiales; family Scalinduaceae; genus Scalindua. The sequence continues at coordinate 9,881 of CAXMPV010000035.1, forward strand.
TATTTTTAAGCTTCTCTTTTTGTTTTGAAAAAATTTGGAACAGGATATTTCATTCAAAGAAGCCGCATAGTTTCTTGTAGTAATAAAACTTTATCAACCTGAATCAAAATCAGAAAGAATACATAAAGCATGAACCGCACAATTATATTTCAGCACTTTGCATACAGGGCATTAAATAGATAGTGGATCAATTTCTGTCAAACTATTCCACTCTATTATATTCTGTAGTTGGCCCATCCGGTCCACCTTTTTTCTTAGGCTCGTCCGTTAATGAAAACTGATTTTCAGATATGGAAATCTTAAAGTAACTTGGAGGCCTACGGCTCGAAAAAGCGTCGTTTTTAATACCTATTTTAATACGATCTGCTTCAACTATCATAAAGTTACCGTTTAACTTCACCGTATTCCCCCTTGAACCTTCAGTAACAATTATCACCGTACCATTATCATGGAAATCATAGGATTCAGTCTCTAATTTATTGATCCACTTGCCATACAATTGCTTTTCAATCTCGATATATGGCCTATTCTCTGCAACAACAGACTTAAGCTTATCCTTGGTTACAGCTTCTTTCTCACTGGAAGAACCAGAAAGCATTGTTGCTCCATGCCCTTGCAATCTGCCAAGAAAGTTATTTCCAAACTTTTCCATTATCTCCGCCTCTTTTTCATCTGTTGTACCCGTCTTATCTGTCACCTTTGTAGAAGGTGCAGACGCTTCCTTCTCTACCGTACTGGTTTGTGGAGCAACAGGTGTCTCTGAAGTAACGGCATTATTGGTGGTCTGACATCCATAAACGGCAAACAACAGGAACACCGCAAAAAAAGACTTATATAATAATCTCTGTGTGATTTTCATTTTTTAGATTCTCCATATGGTATTTGGTAATATATTAATTTCATGTAGAAAAACATATTACTACTATTAATTAAGACTGTAAAGAAATAACTAGATAAGCTCTACATCTAAGTTGACATGCAAATGTTTATATGCTAGAAAATAGACGTACTTTGCTGGCAGGAATCAGTGTGTATACCGTACAAACCTCAACCGGCAACCGCGATCTTCAAACTGTTACATTTTACCTTTTACTACAATTAAGTATTATTTTATATTACATAAAGTGTCAGGAGCGTTATTTTTATGAGATTCCCTTTTGCTGAATATGGTTCCAAAGAACTCTCTTTTTTTGGAATGTTCTTGTTTGTAATGATAGTATTGAGCCTCTTTTTTTACCCGTTGGCAAGTATACCGTTTTCTATATTTCTATCTTTTGTTTTATATTTCTTCAGAGATCCCAACAGGGATATTCCTGATGGAGAAGACAATTTAGTTTCTCCAGCTGACGGTAATATAATTGCAATTTCGCACGTACAAGAGGATAATTATTTAAAATGCAAGGCATTAAAGATTGCAATATTCATGTCGGTATTCAGTGTTCACGTCAATAGAATTTCATATAGAGGAAAGGTGGAGTTTATAAAACATGTACCCGGGAAGTTTCTGGATGCACGTTCTCCTGATTGTTCGGAGATGAATGAACATAATCTCATGGGAATCCTGACAGGCGATGGAAAAACAAAAATAATGATAAAACAGGTTGCTGGTAAGGTAGCCAGGAGAATTGTATGTGATTGTACCGTTGGACAGGATGTTGAACGAGGCAAGAGATTCGGCATGATTAAGTTTGGTTCCAGACTGGAGGTCTACATTCCTGAAGATGCAGATTTTGAAATAGCTGTCAAAGAGGGACAAATGGTATCCGCAGGATCTACTATACTGGGTACACTGAAAATATGATGCATTGTTAACGGCTTTGTAAACAGAGACCAAAAAGGGTAAGATTACTGGTAGTAAGATACTATTATATGTTTTTTTCAAATTAAAAATGTTTACAGGTATAATTGAACACTTAGGTAAAGTAAAACAGATAAGCCAACAGGCGAATTCGGCGATTATTGCCGTTGACATAGGGCCATTAATAGATGGTGTTATTCCCGGTGATAGCATCGCCATAAACGGAGCCTGCCTGACAGTTACACAGATAAAAGGTACAGCAGTACATTT
>CAXMPV010000036.1:0-2806 GCA_964195175.1 uncultured Thermodesulfobacteriota bacterium
GCATGGTTTAATTTATCGCAAATAACCAGATCTCCACTGGACACCAAAGTTGAAATAGTACCTATGTTAGCCATATATCCGGTTGGGAATACAATGGCCGCTTCTTTTCTTTTAAACTTAGATATTTCTCTCTCGAGCGTTTCATGCAGTGTCATGTTCCCTGACACTAACCTTGACGCACCAGTCCCCCACCCATACTTTTCTACCGCTTCTTTAACAGCTTTAACAACAGATGGATGGTTTGCCAGGCCCAGATAGTTGTTCGAACAAAAAGAGAGATATGTTTTGCCTTCTATGTCTATACGAGTATCCTGTGCATTCCCTACCACTTTCAGTTCCCGGTAAAGACCTGATTCCTTGATTTTGCTCAGTTCGTCTGATATGTATTTCATCTATCTATGAGTTAATGGAAAAATCGCATTGTCAATATTAATTGAAATGGTATACTGTCAAAATCTTTAGTAACTGATAGTCTGAATATCATAAATGCCAGATCATATAGTAATTTATATTACCACAGGTTCAATAAGTGAAGCCAAAAAGATAGGGCGGATATTGGTTGAAGAAAAATTAGTGGCATGCACAAACATCATTTCTCCCATACATTCAATTTATAGCTGGCAAGGAAAGATATGTGATGACAAGGAAGCATTGATGGTACTGAAATCCAAACAAAAACTTTTTAACCAAATTGTAAAAAGAGTTGAAGAGCTGCACAGCTATGATGTTCCGGAAATCATTGCCATACCAATAATAGAAGGTTCCAGTAAGTATCTGTCCTGGCTTAATAAAGAGACGAAATAAATCAGCCTTCTCCAACTAATAATTCGTACACCTTCTCCTTAACAAACATATCAAAAAGATCAGGATATTTATGTGTTGTGGTTTTTCCGTTAATATTTTATCGCCCAATTTCCTGATACCACTACCGGCATCCAGGATGAATATTTCCTTACCACATCTGATTCCAACACATAGATGTATTCCCACCATATTTAACAGTTTCTGTACCCGGTGTGGTTATACTACCTCTTGCACCCCAAAATCGAATATACATTTTATCTGCCTTTGCCAACTGAGATCCTCTTTCACCCAAAAATATTTTATTACAAGATCATCCGAATAACTCTTTTTCTATTATTGAACAAAGAATATGTCCAATTGTTATATGGCATTCCTGTATACGTGCCGTATCAGTGGAAGGAATTTCGAGGCAGACATCAACATGCTCTTTAAGTCGGCCTCCACCTTCACCGGTAAAAGCAATAGTCCTTGCCCCCTTTCCCTTGGCTACTTGACAGGCGCTTATAATACTCTCAGAATTGCCACTTGTACTTAAACCAATGACGACATCTCCCTCTTTGACAAATGCATCTACCTGCCTTTCAAAACAGTGATCGTATCCGAAGTCATTGGCAATCGCCGTCAATACAGAGGTATCGGTAGTCAGTGCAAGCGCCGGTAACGGTTTTCTGTTCATTTTAAATCTTCCGACAAGTTCTCCGGAAATATGTTGTGCATCAGCAGCACTACCTCCATTACCCATAAGGTACAGCGAGTGACCAGCTTTGAATGATTCTACCAATATGTTTGCAATTTGAATAATGGATTCTACACTACTGGAAAGCAGTTCGTCCTTTACACGAATGCTTTCATTCAAAGATGATTCAATTTCTTGTCTCATAAATTCTAACTCACTTAATTCCTATCGAGGATCACTATTTCGCTCAATTATTCTGGTAACAATGTCAGTTGTGGAAGCATCTTTTACAAAAGGAGCCAGAATAACTTTGCCTCCATAAGATTCAACAAATTCACGCCCAACTACACCTTTTTCTTTCCAGTCCTCCCCTTTTACAAGGACGTCCGGCTTAAGCCTGTTTATAAGTTTATCAGGTGTCAACTCGTCAAAAAGTATCACATAACTTACGTCTTCCAGCGCTGAAATTAACCTTGCCCTCTCATCTTCTGTAACGAATGGTCTCTGCTCACCCTTTTGCTCCCTTACTGACCTGTCTGTATTTAAGCCAATCACCAGCACATCACCCTGTTGTCTGGAGAATTTAAGATATTCTATATGTCCGATATGAAGTATATCAAAGCATCCGTTAGTAAACACAATTCTCTCTTTACTCTCCCTGTGTTTATTGAGTATTTCCTCCAACTCATCCAGAACTTTTATCTTTGCGTAAAGAGGATTTGAACCGCCCATTAGCTCACTCAGTATCTCGCTCTTACTTATTGGAACAGCTCCTATCTTGCCAACCTCTATCCCGGCGGCAATGTTTGCAATCATTGCCGCATTTTCAAAGCTATTTTTACTTCCTACTACAAAGCCAAAAATACTCAAGACCATATCTCCGGCGCCACTGACATCGTAAACATCTTTAGGCACAGTGGGAATTAAATCACATGTTCCGTCATTCCCGTACAAAAACATACCATCCTTATCAGCCGTGATGATAACATACTGGAAGAGAGACTCTTCCAGTAATTTCTTTCCAGCTGACTTCATGCTGTTGACGTCCTTTATTTTAATTCCGGTTGCCAGCTTAGTTTCGAACCGGTTAGGCGTAATTGCTGTTGCGCCTTTATAAATTGTATAATCATTTGAAAGCCTCGGATCAACTATCACAGGCACTTTATTATCTTTGCCCAACCTGATCACCATTTCGAGAATACGACTGGACAATACTCCCTTATTCATATCTGATATCAGTATTATGTCAACATGTTGAACCTTGTCTTTAATTTTATTAATAATTTCATTCTGCACTTTCTCTTCAATGTCATCGACCTTTTCATA
>CAXMPV010000036.1:2819-11432 GCA_964195175.1 uncultured Thermodesulfobacteriota bacterium
GATGTCCCATCATCCTTACCTTTACGGTCGTTGGCCTATCCGAAGCCTCTATAATTCCGTCCGTATCTACTCCAATACCATTTAAATTGCCTAATAGGCGCTTGCCCTCATCATCTTGTCCTATTACGCCATAACAACATACATTAGCTCCAAGCTGTGCAAGGTTATTCGCAACACTTCCTGCACCACCCGGTCTTATTTCCTCAGAGGTTACATTTAACACAGGTATTGGAGCCTCCTGTGATATGCGATTGACTTCGCCCCATACATATTTATCGAGCATGAAATCTCCTATTAACAGGATATTTGGACTGCCGATATTGGTTAAAATGTGTACCAGGTTATGCAATGAAAGATCAGCTTTATCAGGCAAAGACTAACTCCAATAGTGTTTATAAATCCAACCAGAGGTAAAATAATTTAACGCAATTCTATATCTAATCCCTCATACGCTGCAATAGTATTACGAAATACTTTTTGCGCTTCTAATTCGATTCTGTCCAGTTCTGCGTCTTCATGTCCATGGTGCGTAAGAATAAGTTGATCAATATCAGCTTCACTGCATAACGTAACTGCGTCTTTCCAAGTACTATGTCCCCAACCCTTACGACCACCATCCCCATCTAATCCAAAATACTCCTCAGGTGTATAATATGAATCAAACATAACCAGATTTGTATTCTTAAGAAAGTCAACCATTTCTCTACGTGATTCCTCTGTATGTTCGTGATCACTAATATAGGCAATTGATCTATTACCACAAATAATTTTGAACCCTAGAGATCCCCCAGGATGATTTAACGAAATACTTTTTATATCTATTTTACCAATTTGGACGATTTCATCACTATTGATCACATTGAAATTCATCTTTGCCGGCATATCGCTTAACTGTATTGGGAAATAAGGAGCAGTCATCTGATCGCTTAAAGCAGATTCAATATCTTTATCTGCATATAATGAGCTGTACATGTTAAGCTCATATTCGGGATGAAATGCTGGTCTAAAAAAAGGGAAACCCTGAATATGATCCCAATGAAAATGGCTAAAAAACATATAAAGAGTATTCTTATTGTCATGTTTTACAATATCCCGCTCCAGGATGTCAAGTCCCAGCGCCCTGACACCGGTCCCACAATCAAGTATGATTGTCTTGTCATCACAAGTCACTTCAACACAGCTTGTGTTGCCTCCATACTTTGAGTTTCTCGAACTGGATACAGGTATACTGCCTCGAACTCCCCAGAACTTTACCTTCATATAAACACCATTTTTAACAAATATTTGACTAATTCTTTCATGCTAATGACATCTAGCCTGACTGCCATTATCAACACCTTTAATTTGAACAAAGAGTAACCGGGTTCTAATGTATGTTCTCTAAACTCACTTACACATTCCATCTTATGCTTTATCGTAAAAATATACCCAACCGCCCCTTTTACATAATTAAGAAGAAAAAAAGCAATAAGTCTTCCACAGAACATAATCACACTTCTCAATAAGTGCTGTCAGGATATCAGTTTAACATTCTAGAGTCAAATATAAATTAAGCCATTTAATACATAGACATTATGAATTACAGTACTAATTTAGTAATAATAATTTAATTCGCAAGGAGATGATAAAAGTACAATCACCCATGTTTTCTATTGCAACAATGTATGCGCTCTGATAAGATTAAGAATTCGTTAAATTCACAGCAGATAAACACTTATATAACAGGTTATGTTATCTTTAAGTGTTTTAAAATTATAGAATTATTTAAATTAATGGAGATTAGTACAATGAGAAAAGAAATTCATCCTGAAATTATGGAGACAACCGTTACATGTGGTTGTGGAGAAACCTTTGTAACACGGTCAACAAAAAGTACAATTCATGTCGAGCTATGTTCCAAGTGCCATCCTTTTTACACAGGGAAGCAAAAATTTGTAGATAGTGCCGGAAGGGTTGAAAGATTCAAACAGAAATTCAAATGGACACAAGACTCCGCAAAAGGTGATTCTAGTAGTGACGATAAACAGGAAGCCGTTGCCGTAGAAGAGAAAGCGGAGACCGGTAGTGCAGATTAATGATAAACTGTTAATGAAGCTGAAGGAGATGTTTGAACGTAATAATGAGCTTGAAAAACATTTATCTGATCCGGAGATTATTGCGGACAATACCAGATATACATCTTATGTGAAGGAATACGGAAGGCTATCTAAATTCGTATCCAAATATATTCAGCTGGACGAGACACTCAAACAAATTGAAGAGGCAAATTCAATCATTTCCGAAAACGGTGGTGATAAAGACTTATATGAGATGGCCAGAGAAGAACTGGGCAGCCTCGAAGAGAAGGAGATAGCACTTTTTGAGGAGGTTAAAGGGTGTTTCTTTACAGAAGGCGGTGATGCTACTAAAAGCGCGATAATGGAGATACGTGCAGGAACCGGTGGTGATGAAGCAGCTCTATTTGCCGCAGATCTTTTTAAAATGTACTCAAAATATGCGGAGAAGAAAAAGTGGAAAATTGAAATGATGGACTCCAGCCTTACAGAAATTGGAGGTTTTAAAGAGGTTACATTTTCTATTGAAGGGCCCTCAGTTTATAGTAAGCTATGCTTTGAAAGTGGGACTCACAGAGTACAAAGAGTTCCTTCAACAGAAACAAGTGGAAGGATACATACATCAGCAGCCACAGTTGCGGTCTTACCGGAAGTAGAGGACGTTGATGTCAAAATTGACCCTAAAGACCTTACGGTTGACACATTCCGTTCATCCGGTCCAGGAGGACAGAAAGTCAACAAAACCAGTTCTGCCATCAGGATTGTACACCTGCCTACCGGCCTGGTTGTCAAGTGCATGGATGAAAAATCTCAGCACAGAAATCGCGCAAAGGCAATGCGCGTACTTCGTAGCCGTCTATATACTTTTTATCAGGAACAGACCAAGAACAAGCGTGACAAAACCCGACGCACCCAGATAGGGTCCGGTGACAGAAGTGAAAAGATCCGCACATATAACTTTCCCCAGAACAGAGTAACTGACCACAGGATAAATCTCAATCTATATAATCTCGAAAAGATAATGCTTGGAGAAATAGATGATTTAATTGAGGCAATGACAGAATATGGAAAACAGGAAAAGATAAAGGAATTAGCCGAAACGCTTTAATTACATTTTTTCCTGACCTCATAACACCAAAATCGATTACTAAACCCAATATCCTTTCTTCACTTTTCACAATCATGGTTCATGCTAAAGACGTAAACACCATTCGTAATAGCCAAAAATGGGCAATTGCAATATTAAAGAAATCTGACATTGAATTTTCCGAAGCAGATGCCGATACACTTTTAACGTATGTTCTATCGTGCGACAAGGCATATCTTTATACAAATCCTGACGATTCAATTAGTGACACCAACATCGGTAAGTACAAGGAGTCAATATATAAAAGAGCGAGTCATGTCCCCCTGCAATATATCACACGACAGGTGGAGTTTATGTCACTCGAGTTTGTTGTGGATGAACGAGTGCTGATACCACGACCTGAAACGGAGATTCTTGTAGAAACCGTTCTTAGCAAAGCACATGACAATGAACTTCCAAATAAACATCTACTGGTTTTGGAAGTGGGCACAGGCTCAGGCAACATTGCAATCTCACTTGCCAAGAACCTGAATAATGTTAAAATATATACAAATGACATTTCGCAGGATGCGCTAACGCTTGCAAAAGAGAACGTCCAAAGACATGGAGTTACTGACAAGATCAAACTTCTGCATGGAGATTTCTTTGGAACATTCATTGGCTCTGTGGAGAAAAAACAGATAGATTTCATTGTATCAAACCCCCCTTACGTAAGCGAAGCGGAGTGGCATGAATTAGAGCCCGAAGTAAAAGACAATGAACCACGACAAGCACTGGTTGGAGGCGAAGACGGATTGTGCTTCTACAGACGAATAATAAAAGGTGCTGTTGACTGGTTAAAACCAGGCGGTTATCTGGTTCTTGAAACAGGAGAGACACAGGCGAATTCCGTTATAATGCTTATGCAAGAAGATTTGCATTTCGAATATATAGAGAAAATCAAGGATCTGCAGGGCAAAGAACGAATAATTTCTGCGAGGAGAAAATCATGAGGAGTTGACCAAGCCATTCTATAGCTCCTCAGAGTAACTGATTTTTACTGGAAGCACATAGTGCTCTCACTTCGTTTGCTTTTTAATGATTTAATTTCTTCGCTACGTAATAAATCCACGCGCTGTCCTTATCATCACTGTCCCGGTGCAACATGTTACCTACTGTATCATACATATCGATCGTCTCAAAACCCATATCTTCAAGTTGCTTTATCTGATTAGCTTTATCTATATAATATGTCAGCATTGCATAATTATGTGCAACATCGTTTATGATTGCATATTGGTCTTTAAACACCTGCTGGTTCTTATTTCTCAAGTGATTACGCATCGACTTTAAAAACTTTATAATATTCCCAGCTTGCTTACACGGGGGAGTTAAAATTTCAATTCCTGGACGTGATATTGCAAATCGATGATTCCTATTATGTGAGGAAAAGACAAAAAGCCCTTCCTGTTTAAGTACTCGGCGTATCTCCCTTAACCCCTTAATCCTGTCATCATGATTAATTGAATCAAGACCATTAAATGAAAACATTACACAATCGAATTCCCCGTCCTTAAATTCGCTCATGTCTCTCACATCACTATGTAAAAAGCTAACACCTTCAAATCTTTTTCTACATGATTCTACCATTTCTAAAGAGTAATCAAGGCCAACATAACCACTACTCAGATTTTTTAAAATTGCAGTTGTTCTGCCACTACCACATCCAATATCAAGCACATGTTTCCCTGAAATAAACTCTCTGTATTTTACAATAATCATTACTTCAGGATTTTGCAATCTCATATTAATATAGGCAGATACAACACTTTTGCTCTCATACTTTTTCTTATTCATAATTTTGCCTGGCGCAGTAATAGCTTTTTCTGATGATAAGCTGCCGGAAAAGTCTATAATGTCAACACATAAAACATAATGTAAAATTTGTAACGAAAAAAATACTTTCAACCAAATCTACTATTTAGTATCAGGATTGTAAAGAGAGAATAATAATTTAGATTTGCACAACACCCTACCTCCCGCCAGACAGTGTGTTGTGATTATTGATTCTAATTGGCTATAGAATACTCTTATGAAAAGTGACAAAAAAAGAGAAGTTTTTGCGTGGTATATGTACGATTGGGCAAATTCCGCGTTTGCAACAACTGTTATAGCCGCCCTTCTACCCATATACTTTGCCACTGTTATTGTCCCTTCCGACGGATGGATTTTCAGGTTCTGTGGCATTGAGTTATCAACAAATGCTACAACACTATGGGCTTTTCTTGCCGGAACGGCTGCTCTATTTGTATTTATTACAGCTCCAATCCTTGGTGCAATTGCTGATATATCTGAATCAAAAAAAAGATTTCTAATGACATTCTGTTTTGGCGGTAGTCTGTTTACTACACTCTTGTTTTTTAGTCAAAGCGGTGATGTATGGATGACGATGATATTTTTCTTCATTGCCAATACCTGCTTTATCAGTGCAAATGTCTTTTATGATGCTTTTCTACCACATATTGCTTCCAGAAAAGAAATTGATCAGGTTTCTGGAAGAGGCTATGCCTATGGATACTTAGGCGGAGGCCTGCAATTCTTAATCTGTATAATCTTAATCATTACCCATAATAAGTTCGGGATTGAGAAATCAATGGCGGTTAGAATTAGCTTGCTGTTTTCAGGAATTTGGTGGGCAGGTTTTTCAATAATCACTCTTGTCGGGCTGCGCGAACATGCATGCAATAAGGCGTCTTCTCAGCAATACCAAAACAATAATAATTCATGGACATATCTAAGATTTGGCTTCACACGAACATGGCGTACCATTTTGAACGTTAAAAGACACCGCAATCTTACAATTTTTCTGATCGCTTTTATGTTCTATAATGACGGTATACATACGGTTATTAGAATGGCCGCCATTTACGGAAAGGATGAGCTGGGTCTCAAGAACGAAACTCTTATGGGAACACTCTTGCTGGTACAATTTATCGGGATTAGCGGAGCACTGTTATTCAGCACAATATCTAAAACTTTTGGTACGAAAAGAGTATTGATTTTCATTCTATTACTCTGGTTGGGAATCTTAATCTATGCATATAATATTACCACCGCTCTTGACTTCTGGATGATGGGGATAGCGGTAGGTTTTGTACTTGGTGGCTCTCAAGCGATAAGCAGGTCTTTTTACGGAGCAATGATTCCAGCAAATGAATCGGCTGAGTTCTTCGGATTCTATTCAGTTTTTGCGAAATTTTCAGCTATTTTCGGCCCGTTTGTTTTTGGTATTATCCGTCAAATTACAGGAACATCACGTCTTGCTATTTTATCACTAGTCGGCTTCTTTATTATAGGGATAGTACTCTTATGTTTTGTAAAAGAGAATAGTCATATTAACCCTGTGCCCGGTATAGATGTGTAAGAGTGTGGGAAAAGTCCGATCCAATGATATTCATATCTTAAAAATAATACGCTGTGCCCTCGTGCTGTCGCCACGTCTTACATCTATTATCAATTCCGAACCTACTCCCTGGAATTCATATATTAATTTTCCGCCTTCATTATCTGAATGGGTACTATACAAAACTTTTCCTGACACTGTAGCACCATCCAGGTTTGCAGCAATGACTCTCAAAGGCATACAGCAGGCAGCCTGAAAAACCAGTTTATTCTCCAACGAAAAAAGACGTGTATAATGCGGCTTTCTCAAACCTCCCTTTCCCATACTTGCAGGTTTTGAGGCTTTTCCAGGCATAGTATCAATTAAGTACTTTTCTTTTGCATCAATCTTATCTTCAGTCTTCATCGGTTCGCCTAAGGTAATATTTTTAATTATTTTTTCAGCATCTTCTAGATCCTGCTTTATAGACTCTTCTGAAGGAGTTTTACCCGCTTTGCTTCTACGACTTTCAACCTTTGGGGCTTCCGGATTTACTAAAGGCAGGTTTTCATAAGACGAATTTATATCAACTGTTCTCTGCATATATCAATATCCTCTAAAAAAGTAATAACTTCAATATCTCACTCATGTTTATGTAGTCTCTTTACCAATCTGATTTAGTTAACTTTCTGTTGCGAAAAGTCTAAATATCTTTGAACTCATTATTTTACTTTTTAAACATTATGATGGCAAAGATAAAATGTAATAATTACAATTAATAACTGCTAATTATTCTTGGACCCTCTATCTTTGCTGTGATGCAAAACCTTTGGTTTATGAACATGAGATTTGAATGATTACATACATTTATGAATGCAGTTAAGCAACAATTTATCAACAACTTACTATGGTATATTGTCGTATTTATGCAATGCGAAATTACATGAATCACTTTATCTTTCTCATTGATTCATATCATCAATTTAAATTATAATACTGTTATGTTTCATTGACACTCTCAATTACTATTTAATAAGTATATATGACTATAGAAATTAAAAAAACACCTGGTCAATTACCGGCATTTTGGGATAGAAGCGTTATTTTCTTTGCTAACATGCAATCTATTTTCTTTGATAATCGTGGAGGACTTGAGAGGCTTAAACAACAGGTAACGGGTGTAGAAACCTATGGAGGAAGGCTTATCCCAATTATTAATCTGATATTCAGTGGAGACAATAATCTGCTTGTGCTGGAAAGGCCCCCTGATCAGACACTGGTAGCGTATTTTGAAAATGAACTTGGACTAAGCATTCCAGACATTGCTATCCTTTCTCACTCCGCATACAATAGCCTTCCTAATAAAAGTGATAAGTTGGTACATGATGAAAAATGCCCAGCACTAACTATAATCCACCAACATAGTGCATCCTGGATTGATGGATTTGTAAGCGACAAAGTACTCATGAGGATTGCAAAGTCACTTTATAAGCCAACCATAAGTAGCATGGAAGGCAGTAAAAGGGGAAATAATAAATCCCTCCTCCATAACACTCTTTCAGAAAAAGGATTTCCAGTTTTTGACACAATATCGGCGTCGTCACCTGACGACGTACCCTCTTGTATTGCAACACTGCGGAATAAAGGATATAAAAAGGCAGTAGTCAAGTCTCAAATCGGGGCTTCAGGTATCGGCATAACAAGTCTGCCAACAGTTCCTAATAGCTCAATATCAATCCCCGAACACTTTTTCTTTGAAGGTCCATGTATGGTACAGGGATGGCTGGATGAAACTGTTGAAAATGTACGTCACATGGGATCGCCAAGCATTCAGATGTTTCTGGATGATAGCACACTATCTCTTTATGACATTACAGAGCAGATTCTTAATCTGGACTGCGTTCATGAAGGCAATCTCTCACCACCACCTTATTTCAGCGAGAAAGACTGGGTTTATGGAGAATTATTTCGTCAGGCAGCTGCTTCCGGGTCCTGGCTTCACGAACAGGGATACAGAGGAACGGCAAGTGTCGATTTTTTGGTAGTTGAACACTGTAACAATATCGAAGTCAGAGTGTGTGAAATTAATGCTCGTATTACAGGAGCTACGT